>DAOUYK010000121.1 GCA_030666145.1 Mycolicibacterium sp.
CTCCGCTTGGGCCGCGGCCGCCTCGGCCACTGAGGATATTCGGCCCGTAATTGCAGCAAGTGGGCCGCTGCACACGCCGGAACCGCTATGGCTTGAGCGCCTCAACCAACCACGGCGTCAACCATTCAACTGCCTCAGGCGTCGGATGGACTCCGTCGCTGCGCATCCTGATGCCATCGACCCTGGTCGTGTACGCACCGTTGGGGTTGAGCTTCCGGTTCAGGTCCAGCACCGAGACGTTGTTCCGCTGGCCGACAACGCTACGCAACATCGAATTCCAGCGATCGACCCGCTTGGGCTGGTCCTCGGGGTACAGGCTGCCGTCGGCTCTCTCCGCGCGCCGGTTGTAGGGCTCGGTCGTCACGACGATCCGCGCGCCCGTCGACCCAAGTATGTCCAGCGCGCGGTTCAGCTCACCGCGCAGATACGCGTCGTAGCCGCGCTCCCCGATGTGCGTCCAGCGGCCAGCTCGCATCCGGTCGACGACTTCCCAGCGCCCAACGATCAACAGCACCACATCGGGCCGCTCATGAGTGATCCGCTGCGCCCATCGGCTAGGCCAGGCATCGCATTCGGGTTTCTGGTCAAGCTCCCGGCCGACGTATTCGTACGGTCCTCCGCGGGCGATGCCGCACCCGATGGTGGTGTAGTCGGCGATTTCCAGCCCGGACGTCGGCGGTAGGTAGCGCATCAGAGTCCACGCAATGGAGTCCCCGAACACCGCCGCCCTGGTCTCCCCGGGAGAACGCTGGCGCGCCGGTGTGGGCACCTCGACCGGAATCTCAGGCGCGATCAGTGCCGCCGTGTCGATCTGCGGCCCCGACCCCAAGCCGCCAGGTTTCACCCCCACCGGCAGCACGTTCATCGTCACCACTGCAGCGGTAGCCGCTGTAGCGGCAGCCAGCGGCAGCATCGGCACGGTTACCGGCCGCCACCGGAGGACGGGTTGTTCGATGAGCCACCACACCACCGTCGCGACCGCAATGGTCGCCGCGCATCGCAATGCGAACAGTTCCCAGCCCGTCGTGCCGGTCCGTTCCCCGTTGAGCACCAGGAAGATGGGCCAGTGCCAGAGGTAGACGCCGTAAGAGATAACTCCGAGACCGACCAGCGGCGGCAGCGCGAGCAGGCGCGCCACCGGCCCGTCCTGCTCGAGTGCAACCGATGCGACGACGAGGATCGCCGCACCAGCAACCAGGATGAGCAGTCCGCTACGGAACTCCTGAGCACTACCGGTGGCGATATGGGCGGCTGCGCCCAGCACCGCCAACCCGACGACCGGCAGCGCACGAGCGAGCCAACGGGCCCATCGGGACCGCAGGAGCCCGCCCCCTGCGGTCAGGCCACGCCAGTCACGCACCAGCAACGCCGCCGCCGCGGCGCCGACGAGCAGCGCCTGTATGCGGGTATCGGTGCCGAAATAGACCCGGTTCAGCGTCGCTTGAGACGCCCCGGAACTCAACACCATTGCCGCGCCTGCGGACGCCACCACCCCGGCCGCGGCAGTGACGAACACCGCGATGCGTACAACTCGCACCGTCAACGGGACCCCCCGCCGATAGGCCACCTTGGCGAGACCCGCGACGACGGCAGCCAATAGCAGCGGCCACAAAACGTAGTATTGCTCCTCGACGCAAAGTGACCACGTGTGCTGCAGTGGCGAAGGCGGGGCCCCCTGCGAGAAATAGTCGCTCTTTTCGGCGACGAACAACCAGTTCGACATCCAGAAGAAGGTTGCGACAGCTTGGTCGCGAAGGGTACGGGTGGATTCGGCGGCGAACAGTTCGCCTGCGGCCACGACGGCCAACACCATAAGGACAAGCGCCGGCAGTAGTCGTCGGGCACGGCGAATCCAGAAGTCCTTCAAGCGGATCCGCCCAGTGCGACCGATCTCGTCGATCAGCAGCGAGGTGATCAGGAACCCGCTGAGGACAAAAAACACATCGACGCCGAGGAAACCGCCCGACAATCCCGGGATGCCGCCGTGGTCAGCCAGCACGAGCGCCACCGCAACTGCCCTGACACCGTCGAGGGCCGCGATTCCCCGACCTGGGCTCACATAACCGCGTGGGCCCACACGGATCGGAGCCGCACTCACGGCTGTCACGGTCCAGGGCCCTCCCTTACTGCTACGAGCAAGGAATTTTATGGGCTGCGGGGTGCCGGATCGGGAAGGCGCGCTGCCGGATTGCGGACTAGCTGGCCGCCAGCACGAAGTCTGCGCGCTATGGCGTTAGCGCAATGTATTTTGTGTCGAGGTACTCCTCGATGCCCTCGGATCCACCTTCGCGGCCGAGGCCCGATTCCTTGACCCCGCCGAAAGGCGCGGCGGGATCGGAGATGACGCCACGATTGACGCCGACCATGCCCGCCCGAATGCCTTCTGCAGCGCGTAACGCCCTGTCCAGTGACTGGGTATAGACATATGCCGCTAACCCGTATTCGGTGTCGTTCGCGGCCGCGATGCCCTCCTCCTCGGAGTCGAAACCGATGATGGGCGCAACCGGGCCGAACACCTCTTCCCTGAGGATTCGGGCGTCCCCGGGTACGTCGGTCAACACCGTAGCGGGATAGAAGTTGCCCGGCCCGCCGGGAGCGACGCCGCCGATCGCCACGGTCGCGCCGCGCGACACCGCATCGGACACCAGATCCTCGACCGAGGCCACCTGCTTCCCGCTGATCAACGGGCCCAGCGTGGCCTCCGGATCCAGCCCGTTGCCGAGGGCGAAGTCGCTCATCCGCTTCACCAGCTTCTCGGTGAACTCCTCGCGGACGGCGTTGGCTACGTGGAATCGATTGGCAGCGGTGCAGGCTTCTCCCCCATTTCGCATCTTGGCAAGGATCGCCCCGTCTACGGCGGCGTCGACGTCGGCGTCGTCGAACACCACGAACGGCGCGTTCCCGCCAAGTTCCAAGGACTGGCGCAACAGTGCGTCGGACGCCTGCTTGGCAAGTGCCTTGCCCACCCCGGTTGACCCGGTGAACGTCAGCTTGCGGATCCGGCCGTCGTCGATGAGCGCTGCGGTGACCTCGCGCGGTTTGGTGGTCGGCAGCACCGAGAGCACACCCTTGGGCAGCCCCGCCTCATCGATCAGCTTGGCCAGCAGCAGCATACTCAGCGGAGTCTCGTGAGCGGGCTTGACGATCATTGTGCAGCCAGCCGCCAACGCAGGCCCGATCTTGCGGGTCCCCATGGCCAGCGGAAAATTCCAAGGCGTCACCGCATAGCAGGGGCCGACCGGCTCCTTGGTAACCATGATGCGTCCGGTGCCCGCAGGGGCCGATGTGTAGCGGCCACCGATGCGCACAGCCTCTTCGGCGAACCAGCGAAAGAACTCGGATCCGTACTTCACTTCACCCTTGCTCTCGGCGAGCACCTTGCCCATCTCAAGGGTCATCACCGCAGCGATCTCGTCGGCGCGGCGGGTGAGGGACTCGAACACTGAGCGCAGAATTTCGCCGCGGTCCCGCGGTGGAGTCGCCGCCCAGTCGTCCTGCACCGCACATGCCGCCTCAAGCGCGGCGACGGCGTCTTCGGCGGTGGCGTCGGCAACGCTGGTCAGCACTTCATCGTTGGCTGGATTGAGCACATCGAACGTCGAAGACCCGGCGCGTTCCTGACCCCCGATCCACAGTCCAGTGGGTACCGACGCCAAGAACGAAGAAGTATCCATACCCCAATCATTTACTCCGTCGGTTGCCTGTCCGCACTAGGGTTCTACACATGGCTTCCAAAGAGTCTCCGGCAATCCCAGATATCACCGCAACCCTCCCATGGCAGGCGCTGGCCCGACATCATGGCGAGATCGGCGGCGAGAGTCTTCGCGAGTTGTTCGCCCAGGATCCCGCCCGCGGTGCAGAGTTGGCACTCACGGTCGGTGACCTCTACATCGACTACAGCAAGCACCGCGTCACCCGGCAGACTCTGAGGCTGCTGCTTGATCTCGCACGCACAGTCGACCTCGCCAAGCACCGCGACGCGATGTTCTCCGGCGTGCACATCAACACCTCGGAAGACCGGGCGGTGCTGCACACCGCGCTACGGCTTCCGCGCGGGTCGGTCTTGACCGTCGACGGCCAGGACGTCGTTGCCGACGTCCACGAAGTTCTCGACCGCATGGGCGACTTCACTGACCGGCTACGCAGCGGCGAGTGGCGCGGCGCGACGGGGGAACGCATTACGACTGTGGTCAACATCGGTATCGGCGGTTCGGATCTGGGACCGGTGATGGTGTACCAAGCGTTGCGTCACTACGCCGATGCCGGTATCTCCGCGCGGTTCGTGTCGAACATCGACCCCGCCGACCTCGTCTCCACGCTCGCAGGACTTCAACCTGCCACAACACTTTTCATCATCGCATCGAAGACGTTCTCCACGCTGGAGACGCTGACCAACGCGACCGCGGCGCGGCGGTGGCTTACCGATGCACTCGGCGACGCCGCTGTATCCAAACATTTTGTCGCGGTGTCGACGAACAGCAAGCTGGTAGACGATTTCGGCATCAACACCCAGAACATGTTCGGGTTCTGGGACTGGGTCGGCGGACGTTACTCGGTGGACTCGGCGATCGGGCTGTCGGTGATGACGGTGATCGGTCGAGAGCGGTTCGCCGAGTTCCTAGCAGGGTTCCACCTCGTCGACGAGCACTTCCGTTCCGCGCCCCTGGAGACCAATGCGCCGGTGCTGCTCGGCTTGATCGGGTTCTGGTACAACAATTTCTTCGATGCCGGAACCCGAGCGGTGTTGCCATATTCAAATGACCTGTCCAGGTTCGCGGCCTACCTCCAACAGCTAACGATGGAATCCAACGGCAAGTCGGTCCGTGCCGACGGCACGCCCGTTACCTCCAACACCGGTGAGATCTTCTGGGGTGAGCCTGGCACCAACGGCCAACATGCCTTTTACCAGCTGCTGCACCAGGGCACCCGGCTGGTTCCGGCAGACTTCATCGGGTTCAGCGAACCCACCGATGACCTGCCCACAGCCGACGGCACGGGCAGCATGCACGACCTGCTCATGAGCAACTTCTTCGCACAGACCCAGGTGCTCGCCTTCGGCAAGACAGCCCAGGAGATATCGAAGGAGGGCACCGCACCTGAGGTTGTGCCGCACAAAGTGATGCCCGGCAACCGGCCGAGCACGTCAATCCTGGCGACCAAGCTGACACCGTCGGTAGTTGGTCAATTGATCGCGCTCTACGAACACCAGGTGTTCGTCGAGGGCGTCATCTGGGGCATCGACTCGTTCGATCAGTGGGGCGTCGAGCTGGGGAAGACGCAGGCCAAGGCCTTGTTGCCGGTGATCACCGCCGCCGCCCCGCCCGCCGAGCAGTCGGATTCTTCAACCGACACCCTCGTACGTCACTACCGCACGGAACGCGGTCGAACCTCATAACTTCACTTCACTCCTGCAACGTCGGGTCAGGCCAAGCCCTTGGTGAGCCGCGGGGGCAGCAGCTTCATCACCTCGACGATCGGCCACCATGGCCAACCCGGGACGACGGAACGGCCTTTTTCCTTCTCGATCGCCTCGACCATGGCCCCCACGCCGGTCTCGTTGTCCACCATCAACATGGTCTTGCCTGCCTTGGCGGTCATCTCGGACTCGATGTAGCCAGGCTCGAGCACGGTGATCCTGATCGGGCCTGACGGGTATTCGGCGCGCAGCGATTCGCCCAGCGAAGTAACGCCTGCCTTGCTCGCAGAGTAGGCGGCCTTGTGCCCGGGCACACCGACATTGGCGAGCACCGACGACACCAGGACCAGGTGTCCGGTGCCCGCCGACTTGAACATCTCCATCGCCGTCTCGATCTGAACGAGTGCCGCAACGAGATTGGTCTCGATGGTGGCTTTGTTGGCCCAGAGCTTGCCGGCGCCGAGAGGGTAGCCCTTCCCGATCCCCGCGTTGACGATGATGCGGTCGATGCCACCGAGCTCGGCGCTGAGTTCGGCGAAGACCTTGGGTACCTGCTCGTGATCGTTGACGTTTAGTGCCGCCACCGCCACGCTGATTCCTGGGTGGCGTTCGAGCAACTCGGCCTTCAGGTCATCGAGCCGGTCGACTCGGCGCGCACACAGTGCCAGATCGCGTCCCATGCCAGCGAACGCGCGCGCCATCCCCTCACCTAGGCCTGAGCTCGCGCCGGTGATCAAGATCTTCTGTCGAGTCATGCGGGCACGATAACCGACTTAGACAAGTGCGATCTAGCTGTTACACCGCTAGCGCCGCGCGGCCGGGCTCACTTCAACAGTCGCGCTGATCAGCGCCCCGATCAGGATGGGCCGGCGGCATGCTGTCCACCGCCTAAGACCACCTGGTGGCGATGAACCAACGCACGCCCGGTGCTCTACGCCCGCAGGTAAGTTGATGCACGCGGAAAAATTCTGTGGTCGGCAGTCGTTCGGCGCCAGGCGGTGTCGCCGAACCGATACGAGTCGGAAGCGGCTCTCGCGCGGCATGATGCGGCATGATTAGGCCGTGCGAAAACCCTTCAGGAGGACGGGCCGTTACGGCGGGTTCAACCTCTGTCAGCGCCGGCACCGACCTCGGATAGTTCCTAGGACCACCTACAGTTCGACCGCGTACCCGGCCCCAAGGCAAGACCGCAACCGAGGGACCGAGGACAGATCAAACATCTAGCGAACTAGGAAAACGATCCACTGACAATGATCGACTACCAAGCTCGATCAGGCTCTTCCCGACGGGAAATCGAGGCTAGCGACGCCTGACGTTGACGTGGGGGAGGTTGATGTTCGGCACGGGGACTTTCGGTATGACGTTCCTTACATCATTCACGCTTGGAATGTTCGATCCGTCGGCACTCCCGCATACTTGTACCCCCTGTGCGTTCACGCAGCCCTCAACGTCGGCGCTGGCGCGGGGTGGCCACGAGATGGAGGCGGCAAGCATCGCTGCTGCGGCGACGGGAGCAGCAGCGAATGCAGCGGTGCGACTGATGGATTTATTCACGGCAGTCATCCTTTCGGTGGGTTTGGAAGGCTTTGGGCCGGTTTAAGACGCCGCTAGCCGTTGGCCTACTGACCGGACATGGGCACGTCGCAGCGTTCCTTGAAGTCGCGCAACGGCTGTCGGATGCCCGAGAGCTCATCCTTCACCTTCGGATTGGCGTCGAGGTAGCCATTCGTTTTTTCGGTAATCATTTCCTGATCCATGCCCTTGAGATCAGTGAAGAATTGGTTGACGCTTTCGTTGGCTAATAAATAGTCCGCGGTGGCATTGGAGACGTCGGCTTGAATACGAGACAGGTTGCCGGCGGTGCAGTCCGCCGTCTTAGCCATGTCCGCCGCAGCGGACGTCGTGGTCGTCGTGGAATCGGCCGCAGTCTCGGTTGCAGTCTCGGTCTCGGACCCGCCACAACCGGCTAGGGCAATGGTCAGAGCGGCGGCTAACAATCCGACTACCATCGGCTTCCTGCCGTTGCCTACGCCGGAGCTGTCCGCGCGGCGTAAGGTTTGTAACGAGATCGACATTGCGGTTTCCTCCTCGGGTGATCGACAGCGGCGACGCTATCAGAAAATTCCACCCGCGGGGCCAGAAGTACGCAACAACAACCGAGAAGGGTTGCCAACAAGCGGGCGACAAACAATCTTTCGGTACCCAATTTCTACCCGGGGAGATCTGATTGAGAAGTGATATCAATACTTACCGTATTTCCCTCGTAGCTAATCCCGGACCATCTCGGGCGCGCAGCACACTCTGAATTCTGATGTTGCGGTGGCGGCGACGGGCGGGCGCCCATGGCGCCGCCTGCCGATGGTCCACAACTACGGTTGCCCATGGTCTGGCAGTCCCAGCCGGCTTCGTCTTCTTGCAGCAGCTCGGGGGCCGGCCACATCGTGCCCACGGCGTCGCAGATGACACCCAGTAGGCTCCCGGCGGCTGGCGCGTTAGCGCCCGAGCAGATCGCGGTGGCGGGGCCGGTGCGATCGTCCGCAGATCGTCCGCAGTAGAACTAACGGCAGCCGTTGCTAGCCAGCATAACCAAGGCTGGCACCTGCCACTTTTTGATACAGCCAACACAGCCTGAATCACCAAACGCCAAGAGCAACGAACGCGACATCCGTCGGTCCGCGAGCACCTTTCCCCCCGTCTGACAACTCGGGCAGTACTGAAAGGACTTGTCGGCATAGGACACCTCTCACGCGGTGTCACCGCAGGAGGGGCGCGGCAGCCCGGTACGGGCGTGCACACGCAGCCCGGAGCGCTTCTCCCCCTTCAGCGTTGTCGCCTGCTGGCCAACCGACCTCGTCACCGCATCGGTGAGCACGACGATCACCGCGTCGTGCAGCGCCGTAAGTTGCGCTTCAGTCAGCGTGTTCGCGGTGGCGAATGGGGACAGTTTGGCGACGTGCAGGGTCTTATCGCTGTAGGCGTTTCCGATGCCGGCGATCGCCTTCTGATCGGTGATGACGGTCTTGATCCGGCCCGAATTGCCCTGCAGCGCGGTCTCAAACTCCTCAAGGGTCGATGTCAGGGCATCGGGTCCGAGCGCGGCGATCCGGGGGACCGCCATCGGGTCGTGGACGAGTCACAGGTGATCGGCGAGCGCTTCGACCTCAGGCAGTTCGGGCATGTCAGTCAGCGTGTCTCGACGACGAGCGACAGCAGCCAAGTCACACACGACAACACGATGGCCGCCCAGATCGCCGTCCACCAGAAGTCGTCGATGAACAGGCCCCAGTGCGTGGTGTGCTCGGTGATCCACGAGGTGATCCACAGCATGAACGCGTTGATTACGATGTGTATCAAGCCGAGCGTCAGCACGTAAAGGGGGATCGAGATGACCTGCACTACCGGCTTGATGACGGCATTGACCAGGCCGAAGATCACCGCCACGACGAAGATGATGCCGACCCTGGCCGCTGTCGAGTCACCGCCGACGAAGTAGATCCCGGGTACTACAAGCGTTACCACCCACAACGCCAGCCCGGTCAGTGCGGCACGCAACAGAAACGATCCCATGTATTCCATGATCCACCCACGCAGCCGGTTCCGGGTCCGGCGGGACCGCAATACCGTAGCGACAACGCCTGCCCGCCCGACCCACCATTGTGCGCGTCGACGACCGGGGCCACCACGCACGGGTACGGCTGACGGGTCGCACCGACTCTTTCGATGGTAACTACGGTTGGCAAAGAGGGTTTTTCGGCAACAACTTCGCGAGTAGGGCAGCCGCGATACGTTATCGTCGCACTAGCCTAGGTGAGCGCGCCGTCGCGGCACGTTTGACCGGTCAACGTGCTCGGTGGCCGGCGTCGGGGCGCCACCGTTCGAACTCGGCCGGATCGGCGTCGAGGTTTCCGCTACTGTGCCAATCACACGTGCTACTAGCAGGAGGCAATGTGCGGTTCACCTACGCCGAAGCCATGACCGACCCGGCGTATTACATCCCGCTGGCCAAGTCCGCAGAAGCCGCCGGCTATCACGCGATGACGATCCCCGACAGCCTCGCCTACCCCTTGGACTCGGA
>DAOUYK010000195.1 GCA_030666145.1 Mycolicibacterium sp.
CGACTGGACGCCTTGATGTCGACCATCAGGTAGACGCCGCCGGGCCGCAGCACACGATGGATGTTCTGCAGCACCTGCCCTGGGTGAGCCTGGTCGTGGATGCAGTCAAATGCGGTGATGAAATCGAAGGATTCAGTCACACCGTAGTCGACGACGTCGGCCGCCTCGAAGGTCACATTGGCCAACCCGAGCCGTCGGGCTTCATCGACACCGGCCGCGACGCCCTCCTGCGAGAAGTCGACGCCAACGAACCGGCTCTCCGGGAAAGCCTTCGCCATCACGTTGACGGCATGGCCACTGCCGCAACCGAAGTCGGCTACCTCGATCCCAGCCCGGAGCCGTTGCGGCAGTCCATTGGCCATCGGCAGGATGGCGTTTATCAGGGCAGCGTCGAACACTGCCCCACTTTGTTCGGCCATCAGCGTGTGGAAGCTCGGATACTCGCTGTAGGACAACCCTCCGCCGTGTTTGAAGCAGTAGACCACCTTCTGCTCCACCTCACTGAGCAGCGGAATGAACTGCGCAACTCGCGCAAGATTGTCCGGCCCGGCGACCCGGGTCAGCACCGCGGCGCGGTGCTCGGGAAGCGCGTACGTCTGTGTCGCGGGGTCTTAGTCAACAACGCCGCCGGCGACCACACCACCGAGCCATTCTCGTACATATCGTTCGTTCAGCCCGGCGGCATCGGCAATCTGTGTGCTGGTGGCCGGGGGAAGCTCGGCGAGCGTGTCGAACAGCTTGGTCTGATGACCGATCGACAAGAGGATGGCCACGCTGACGGCATCGATCGTTGAGACGATTCTTCCGGCGAATTCTTCGGTGCCCTCGGCTGCGACGTTCGGTTGTTGATTGAGTGTCGTCATGGCCATTGACGCTAGTCCCACGATCCTCATGGAGATAACTTCAGCTCATTGTGCAGCCACTAGGTTGAAGACATGACCCAAACTGCACGCGGTGTGATCGCCCGGACGAAGGCTCAGCCGGTCGAGCTGGTGGACATCGTTATCCCCGCCCCGGGAGCGGGCGAGGTCGTCGTGGATGTCCTCGCGTGCGGCGTGTGCCACACCGACCTGACCTATCGCGACGGCGGCATCAACGACGAGTTCCCATTCCTGCTCGGCCATGAAGCAGCGGGCACCGTGGAATCTGTTGGCCCCGGGGTGTCGAGCGTCGAACCTGGCGACTTCGTGATCCTCAACTGGCGCGCCGTGTGCGGCCAGTGTCGCGCATGCCGGCGCGGGCGTTCACATCTGTGCTTCGACACGTTCAATGCATCGGCGCCGATGACGCTGCTCGACGGCACACCCCTGACCCCCGCGCTGGGTATCGGGGCGTTCGCTGACAAGACACTGGTGCACCAAGGTCAGTGCACCAAGGTCGATCCGGCCGCCGACCCCGCGGCAGCCGGACTGCTTGGCTGCGGCGTGATGGCAGGTCTGGGTGCGGCGATCAACACCGGCGCGGTCAGCCGCGACGACACCGTCGCGGTGATCGGCTGCGGCGGTGTAGGCGATGCCGCGATTGCCGGTGCCCGACTGGCCGGCGCCAAACGCATCATCGCGGTCGACACCGACAGCCGGAAGCTAGACTGGGCCCGTGAGTTCGGCGCAACCCACACCATCAACGCCAGCCAGTTGGACGCGGTGAAGACCATTCAGGACCTGACCGACGGGAATGGCGCCGATGTCGTCATCGACGCCGTCGGCCGACCGGAGACGTGGAAGCAAGCGTTCTACGCCCGCGACCTGGCGGGCACGGTGGTCCTGGTCGGGGTTCCGACCCCGGATATGACGCTGGAGATGCCGTTGATCGACTTCTTTTCCCACGGCGGGTCGCTCAAATCGTCGTGGTACGGCGACTGCCTACCAGAGCGGGATTTCCCCACCCTGATCAGCCTGTATCTGCAGGGCAGGTTCCCGTTGGACAAATTCGTCTCCGAACGGATCGGGCTCGGCGATATCGAGGAGGCGTTCCACAAGATGCATGCCGGTGAGGTGCTGCGCTCGGTGGTGGTCCTGTGAATGGCGGCCCAATCCAGCGCCTCGTGACCAGTGGAACATTCGAACTCGACGGCGGCAACTAAGACGTCGACAACAACATCTGGATCGTTGGCGACGACAACGAAGTGGTGGTGTTCGACGCCGCGCACACCGCCGAGCCGATCATCGAGGCTGTCGGCGGACGGCACGTCGTTGCGGTCGTGTGCACCCACGGCCACAACAACCACGTCACCGTCGCACCCCAACTGAGTTCGGCGCTGGATGCCCCGGTGCTGCTGCATCCAGCGGACGGCATGCTGTGGCGAATGACCCACTCCGACAGCGACTTTCGCCCGATCGCCGATGGCGATACACTGCAAGTCGCCGGAACATCGCTACGGGCCTTGCACACGCCGGGGCACTCACCTGGTTCGGTGTGCTGGCACGCACCCGAGCTGACTGCGGTGTTCAGCGGCGACACCCTGTTCCAGGGTGGGCCGGGGGCCACCGGCCGCTCGTTCTCCGACTTCCCCACCATCCTGGAGTCGATCTCGGGCAAGCTCGGGAGGCTACCCACAGAGACGGTCGTCTACACCGGTCACGGCGAGTCGACGGCAGTCGGCGACGAAATCCTCCACTACGACGAATGGGTGGCCCGGGGAGGTTGAGCACTAAGGCGACCGCCGTCCCGCCAGCCGCCGAGCCGGCGCCCGCCGAACGTGAAGGCTTCCGCACTGCCGTGACCGAACGTGAAGGTACCTTCACGACACGGCCACACTTCAGCAGATGTGCAATTTTGTCCTGAACACTTCTGCGGCGGGGCGCCAGCACGAGGACTACCGTTGGCAGTGACCGATTTGCCCGGACGTTCTCGGAGGCCCGATGCCTGAGTCGAGCATCGTTGTGCGGCCGGAGCCGACAGACAGCGCCTCATATAGCGCCGCCACACGCCTTCAGGCGGCGGGCCTGCAATCGGCAATCGCCCTGGTTGAGCAGGCGGCCGCCACGGTACCGATACCGATACCGCCACAACCGATCGTGATCGCCGACTACGGTGCCTCCAGCGGGCACAACGCGCTGCTCCCGGTCGGCGCCGCGATTTCCGAGCTGCGCAAACGAACCCGCCCTGAGCATTCAGTGCTGGTCGCCCACACCGACGTGCCGGACAACGACTTCACCGCTTTGTTCCAGACGTTGGAGGATGACCCGGACTCCTATCTTCACCACGACCGTGCCACGTTCGCGTCGGCGGTCGGCCGGTCCTTCTATTCACAGCTCCTGCCCTCCAACAGCGTCCACCTCGGTTGGAGTTCCTGGGCGATCCAATGGTTGAGCCGGGTGCCGGCCGTCATCGAGGACCATATCCACGTGGCGTACAGCGCGGACTCGTCGGCGCGGGCCGCCTTCGCCAAGCAGGCCGCTCACGATTGGCATGAGTTCGTCGCATTCCGCGGACGGGAGCTGTCTCCCGGCGGGCGGCTGATTCTGACGACGGTAGCCACCGACGAGGACGGCGAATTCGGCTACCGTCCGCTGCTGATGGCGATTCTGGACGGTCTCGCTGAACTGGCGGCCGACGGCCTGATCACTGCCGGCGAGATGTCGCGGATGTGCATTCCCACCGTCGGGCGGCGCGAAGCTGACTTCGTGGCACCGTTCGCGCCATCCGGACGTTTCGAACGTCTTGAGATCGAGCACCTCAAGGTGTTCGACGCCGAGGACCGGTTCTGGAATCGCTACCAAACCGATAATGACCTAGTCGCGTTCGGCGCGCGATGGGCGGGGTTCGCCCGGGCAGCGACGTTCCCGGCGCTGTCGACGGCGCTCGCCGGCGGCCCGGCAGATCCGCGCGCACCGAAGATGTTCGATCTGCTCGAAGCCGGTGTGGCCGAACGATTAAGGGCAACTCCAGAGCAGCTACGGATCCCACAGGCGCAGCTTGTGTTGGTGAAACAAAGCTAGTGTGTACGGTTCCCACAGCCCGGTTGGCTTCCCGCAGCCCGTTTAGCGGGGGTCCCGGAAGCCGCATCGTGGTGGTGGGCATCCTCGTGTTGGACATCCCCGTGCTGGACATCGTGGTGAGGCGCCCGTGAGAAGGTCGTGGGCATGAGTCAGTTGAGCGGCAAGGTCGCGTTGGTCACCGGCGCGTCGGCAGGCCTGAGGGCGGCGACCGCCAGATTATTCGCCCACCGGGGCGCGACGGTCTTCGACATCGCCAGAGATGCCGCCCGTATGACGGAGGTGTTCGCTGACATTTCAAGCGCGAGCTTTGCTTCCGTGAACATCTCCTCGCCCGAGGCGTGCGCGCAGGCTGTCGCAAGCTGCGTCGAAGAATTCGGGCAGCTCGACATTCTTGCCAACATCGCGGGCTTCCACGAGATGCGCCACACAGCCGCAATGACCGACCAAGACTGGAAGAGCGATCTCGCGGTGAATCTGGACGGCCCGTTCTACCTGTGCCGCGCGGCACTGCCGCATCTCCTGAAAACCGCCGGGAATATCGTCAACGTCGCGTCGATCGCCGGGGTCGAGGGCGAGGTGATTCGGCCGGCTACTGCGCGGCCAAACATGGGTTGATTGGCCTGACTCGCGCACTGGCGGTGGAGTTCACCAAAGAGCGGGTGCGGGTCAACGCGATCTGTCCGGGCGGCATGCTGACCGCTCAGGTCACCGAGTTTCAGGCGCCGCAGGACGCTGACTGGGATCTGATCATGCGCATCGCCTCACTGCGCGGAATGATCGAGCCCGACGATGTGGCCAAGGCGATCGCGTTCCTGGCCAGCGACGACGCCTCGGCGATCCACGGGGCCGTCTACCGGGTGGACAACGGAAAAGGGGCAGGCTGACAGTTCTCTAGGCCGGCACGGCCTCCATCGTGATGTCGACGGTGCCCTCGCAGGCGCCACTGCTGATATCGGTATGCCAGCGTCCGGCGATCGTGCCGTCGGCCTGTGGCGTGTATGCCACCTGCGAGTACGCGGGATTCCACTGAATCGAACCGTCCGGCATCCGACAGTTCCATTGAAAGGTCGTGGCCGAGGCCCACGCTGAACCATTCCAGGTGAATGTCACTGGCGCTGGCACTGGCACTGGCACTGTCGCGTTGCGCGGAGCGGGCCCCCCGACGATGGTGGCGACGCAGGTACCACCCGAGCAACTGGTGTCGAACGTGTAGCTGTCGGCGTACCGGTTCTCGACCTGGGTTGCCGCAACGCTGGTGCCGCTCTTCTGGTCGACAAAGAAGGTCACCGCGTAGGTTCCGTCCCAAACGTGCACATCCCCGGCAAACGCGGCTGGCGCAAGTCCGAACGCAGCCGTAGCGCCCATCGATGCTACAGCGGCCATCCAGTGATATCGCGACATCTCAACTCCCAGGTTGCGTGCTGTTTCCTTACTATCCCCGGCCGCGATGCCGGCGTTACAGAAGTTGCCGCCGGTCAGTCGCTTAGCATGGTCCGACGCTAGCTCTTGAAGCGCCCGGCGGACCCACGCAACGGCAAGTCGGCGCTGGTGATGATGCCCGGCCGAGCACTGACGACGGACTTGATGGCCTTGATCGTCGGCATCCCGGTGACGGTCATACCGATGGACGCGAAGTTGGCGGGGTCGGAGAGATCGATGCCGGGCTTGGGGAAGATCATGTGCTTGTTGTAGATGTTCGGATCGCCCATGATCGCAGTGATGTAGCAGCCCTTGATATCCCAGCTCGGATCGGTGTGCGGTGTCATCTGCCATTCGAGGTGCGTCTCGATACGCGGCACGCCGTCGACGATTCCCTGATAGCGAAGGTAGTTGCCGCCCAGCGAGCCCCTGGGCAGGCGGTACCAGCCGAGGTCGACATCCCTTGTGCATGCGCCGAGTTCGTAGCTGAATACGACCTCGTCGAGCGTGAGATCGAAGCATTCTGCCATCATCAGCACACTGTCGGCGAACACCCTGGCGTACTTCTCCAGCTTGTCTGGAATCTCCGGATCATCTACGGGCTGGCTGGAACCCACTTCGATCCAGGTGTCCTTGGAGTGGTGGCAGGACACATCGACCGATTCGATCGTGGTGATGTTCTCGATCTCGGCGACATCTGCCGAGCACACGACTCCGAGAATCTGGTTCAGACCGGGGTTCATTCCAGTGCCGTAGAACGTTGACCCCCCCTTCTTGCAGGCCTCTTCGAGAAGCTGGGTGACCGGTTTGCCCGAGTGGTGGGGGTGGTTGCGGTCGCGGTGCCAGCCGGTGATCCAGTCGGCGCTCGTGACGATGTCGATCCCGGCCTCGAGCACCTTCACGTACAGGTCCTCATCCGGAAAGACGCCGTGGAAGGTCAATAGATCGGGCTTCGCGGCGATAATCTCCTCGGTTGCGCCGGTCGCCACTACGCCGACAGGTGCCAAACCGGCGATCTCGCCGACGTCCCTACCGATCTTCTTTGGTGAATAGCAGTGCACACCAACGAGTTCGAGGTCCGGCTGGCTGGCAATCCGTTTGATCATCTCGGTACCGACGTTGCCGGTG
>DAOUYK010000028.1 GCA_030666145.1 Mycolicibacterium sp.
CGACCCAGTCGCACGCCCTGACGGTCTACCGCGAGGGCCGGCACGACGACCACCGCCGCTTCGGTCAGCGCGTGGGCCGGCAGCCATGGCTGTGTGGGTTCGCGCAGGCTGTACGGCGCCTCGACCAGCTCGCCCGGGCGATACCGCGCCCATTGCAGTGGTAGCGGCGTGCCGTCAGGGCCCTGGCGGGCGACTGGAAGGAGCACGGTTACGTCGCGGCGCACTAATGCGTCGATCAGCTCTAGGGAGCCGGGCTCGGAGCCGACCGGGACGTGGGCGCAGACAGTCTGACCAGGGTCGATGAATTCCGCCAGTTGAGAAGCGAGAAGGTCTGCCTCCCCGGCGCGGGTTTCCGAAGTCGCGGACTGACGGGCGGCCAGGATCTTGGTTCTTAGCTGTGTCTTTGTCGAGTGCACGCGAAGTCCTCTGGAGCCGGGTAGATAGGAGATAGGGACATCCAACGCAGAGCGGTTAATGTATGAACGATGAATCGACCCGAAGTTCCGACGCCGTACACCGCGGTTGTGCCTGCGGCGGGACTGGGAACGCGATTTCTTCCCGCCACCAAGACGGTACCCAAGGAGTTGCTGCCCGTCGTTGACACACCGGGTATTGAGTTGGTTGCCGCAGAGGCCGCCGAAGCTGGTGCTCAGCGGCTGATCGTCATCACCTCCCAAGGCAAGGATGGTGTGGTCGCGCACTTCGTCGAGGATTTGGTTCTTGAGGGGACGCTGGAGGCACGGGGCAAGAAGTCGATGTTGGAGAAGGTTCGGCGCGCACCGGCGTTGATCAAGGTTGAGTCGGTGGTCCAAGTCGAACCCCTCGGGCTGGGGCATGCCGTGAGTTGTGTGGAGTCCCGTTTGGCCCCTGATGAAGACGCGATCGCGGTGCTGCTGCCCGACGATCTCGTGCTGCCCACAGGGGTGCTGGAAACGATGTCGAAGGTGCGGGCCAAACGCGGTGGCTCGGTACTGTGCGCGATCGAGGTGGACGAAGAGCGCATCAGCGCCTACGGCGTGTTCGACGTCGAGACCGTGCCAGATGCGGCCAACCCCAACGTGCTCAAGGTCACGGGGATGGTCGAGAAGCCCAAGGCCGAGGACGCACCATCGCTGTACGCGGCGGCCGGGCGCTACATCCTCGATCGGGCAATTTTCGGTGCGCTCAAGCGGATTCCGCGTGGAGAGGGCGGCGAACTGCAGCTCACCGATGCGATTGCACTGCTCATTACCGAGGGGCACCCGGTGCACGTGTTGGTGCACCGCGGATCTCGACACGACCTGGGAAATCCGGGCGGCTACTTGAAGGCTGCGGTTGACTTTGCATTGGAGCGGGACGACTACGGGCCCGAACTGCGTCACTGGTTGGTCGAACGGTTGGGCCTCGCTGACGCGACGACTCAGCAGTAGCGGCTGCACCGCCGAGCGCATCCACGACGCGCCGTCGGTTCCAGCCCGCGCCGGCCGGGTGTTTTGAACGGGAGAAAGGCGCGATTTGCGTTCGGTGGAGGAGCAGCAGGCTCGGGTAGCTTCTGCGGCGGTGGCCCCACGGCCGGTACGTGTGGCGATCGCGGAAGCGCAAGGTTTGATGTGCGCCGAAGAGGTGGTGACCGAGCGTCCGCTACCGGGGTTCGACCAAGCGGCCATCGACGGGTATGCAGTGCGCAGCGTGGACGTGCTCGGCATCGGTGCAGCTGAAGAGAGTGACGGTGACCTGGGCGTCGATGAGGAGCGCAACCGCGACATCAGCTTGCCCGTGATGGGCACAATCGAGGCCGGCGCGCGTACTCCGAGCAGGCTGCAGCCACGGCAGGCTGCGCGAGTGCAGACCGGCGCCCCCATGCCGACACTGGCCGATGCCGTATTGCCGATGCGCTGGACTGATGGCGGTCAGTCGCGGGTCAGGGCCTTGCGGGGCGTCCGATCCGGCGCGTATGTGCGTCGTGCCGGTGATGACGTGCAGCCAGGTGACGTCGCGGTGCGGGCCGGCGCGATAATCGGTGCCGCGCAGGTGGGCCTGCTTGCCGCGGTAGGACGTGAGCGTGTGTTGGTGCACCCGCGGCCGCGGCTATCGGTCATGTGTGTGGGTGGCGAGCTTGTCGACACCTCCCGCACACCTGGCAGTGGTCAGGTATACGACGTGAACTCCTATGCGCTGGCGGCCGCGGGGCGGGATGCAGGTGCAGAGGTGAACAGGGTCGGCATCGTGCCGGCCGACCCTAAGAAATTGCGGGCGGTTGTGGAAGGCCAGTTGAACCGCGCCGAGGCCCTGGTGATCGCAGGTGCTGTCGGAGGAGCGGCAGCCGAGGGAGTGCGATCGGTGCTTGCCCAGCTCGGCGATATGGAGGTCGCCCGGATCGCGATGCATCCGGGGTCGGTGCAGGGCTTTGGTCTCCTGGGGCCGGAGCGTGTTCCCGTCTTCCTGCTGCCCGCCAATCCGGTCAGCGCTCTGGTGGTGTTCGAGGTGATGGTGCGTCCGCTCATCCGCCTCTCACTAGGCAAGCGGCAGCCGATGCGGCGTGTCGTGCAGGCCCGCACGGTGTCGCCGATCAGCTCGGTGGCCGGACGCAAGGGGTACTTGCGTGGCCAGTTGATGCGGGACCAGGACACCGGCGAATACCTGGTGCAGGCGCTGGGCGGGTCGCCTGGCGCGTCGTCGCACCTGTTGGCGACCCTGGCCGAGGCAAACTGTCTGGTCGTCGTTCCCGCCGACGCGGTGCAGATCCGTACCGGCGAGGTCGTTGACGTCGAGTTCTTGGCGCAGCGCGGCTGAACAGTACGTGGCTGCCGTCATGAACCTGTGGAGCTCCCGTTCGCAGCATCCGGGATGGCCGTTGCCGGTCGGCCCGCTGCGGGTGCCCGCGGGGCTGGTCCGACTGCGTCCGGTCAGGCTCCGCGACGCCGCACAATGGAGCGGGGCCCGGCTGGCCGATCGCTCCCACCTCGAACCGTGGGAGCCCTCCGCTGAGCACAGTTGGGAAGTGCGACACTCTGTTTCATCCTGGCCTTCGGTATGTTCGGGGCTGCGTGCCGAAGCCCGCAAGGGTCGGATGTTGCCATACATGATTGAGCTCGACGGGCAGTTCGCCGGCCAGCTCACGATCGGAAACGTGACGCACGGTGCGCTCCGTTCAGCGTGGATCGGTTACTGGGTTGCGAGCGGGTCAATAGGTGGCGGTGTGGCCACCGCGGCGTTGGCGCTGGGATTGGATCACTGTTTCGGTCCAGTCATGCTGCACCGTGTGGAGGCCACCGTACGTCCAGAGAATGTGGCGAGCCGTGCGGTGTTGGCTAAGGCCGGCTTCCGAGAGGAAGGCCTGCTCAAGCGCTATCTCGACGTCGATGGTGCCTGGTGCGACCACCTTCTGGTGGCCATCACAGTCGAGGAATTGAACGGATCGGTGGCCTCGGCATTGGTCCGCGCGGGGCGCGCTTCGTGGGCCTGACGGGGCCGATCAGGCGGGGCTCGTTGTTACTGATGTGACACGTGTGACGTTTGGTCCTTGTCACCAGCGAATTACAGGTGTGTAATTGTCTTCGGCGCGCCGCCCTTGGATGCGCTGGTCACAGACCTAGCCTGATGGGGAAAGGAGCAGGCACCATGCCAAGCATCCCCCAATCTCTTCTCTGGATCTCTCTTGTCGTCCTCTGGCTGTTCGTGCTGGTGCCGATGTTGACCAACAAGCGCGACGCTGTCCGCCGCACCAGCGACGTCGCGCTGGCGACGCGGGTGCTCAACAGCAGCCGTATGGCCCGGCTCCGTCGTCGGGGCCGCGGACCCGCGTCGGGGCATCTCAGCGATCCGGACTGGCGTCCCTCGGCCGAGGATCTCGACGGTGACAACGGGGAAAACCGAGCGCCAGACCGGTCGGTCGTCATGGTCGCCACCGAGGCGCAAGACGTTGATGGTGAAACCGACTACCTCGACGTGGATGTGGTGGAGGACTCCGGCGCTCTGCCGATCGAAGGTTTTGCAGCCAAGGATGAGCCGGTGGTCGTGGCGGATAGCGATGTGCCGACTTTGGAATTCGGCGAGACCGACAACGCCGATGAGATCGATGAGGACGAGTCGGACTATCAGGCGGCCGACGGTGCCGATGACGAGTACGACGATCACGAGTACGGCGATGACGAGTACGGCGATCACGAGTACGACGATGACGAGGGCAGGGACGAATACGAATACGTCGCCGACTCGTCCGGTTTGGAGGTGCCGTCGGACGTCGACCTGCGCATCGCTGACTCGATGAGCGCCTCTCGCCGTCGTCGCTACGAGTCGACTACCGCCGAGGCGGTGACAGCGCGGAAGTATCGGTTCCGTGCCCGCGCCTTGACGGTGATGGCTGTGCTGTTGCTCGCCAGCGGCGTGGCGGCATTCACGTGGTCGTCGGCAATGTGGTGGGTGTGCGGTTCGGTCGGTGCGGTCACCGCCGTCTATCTGGCCTATCTGCGCCGGCAGACGCGCATCGAAGCGCGGGTGCGCCGCCGTCGCGCTCAGCGGGTCGCCAGGTCGCGGTTGGGCGTCGAGAACACCTCCGATCAGGAGTTCGACGTCGTGCCTGCGCGGTTGCGAAGGCCAGGTGCAGCGGTGCTGGAGATCGACGACGAGGATCCCGTGTTCGAGCATCTGGATTACGTTCCGGCAGCGCGCCATTACGACCTGCCGCGTGCGGCGGGGCAGTAGCCGCTTGCATTATCGGCCGGTGCTGGGCTGCTGGTAGCCTGCTACCGGTATTAGGGGCTATGGCGCAGTTGGTAGCGCGACTCGTTCGCATCGAGTAGGTCAGGGGTTCGATTCCCCTTAGCTCCACAGAATTCGCGCAGTTCAGAGTGGTTTTCCGAGATCCGGGTTGCGCGGCTGTCCGCGGTGAATCCGCAGTTGTTGCAATCGCTGCGCTCAGCCGATTTGCCACCCCTTCCAGATCCTCGTCGAAGATGTTGCCGTAGGTGTCCAGAGTCATCGACGCCCGAGCGTGGCCAAGCATCCGGTGGATGGACTTGAGGAGAAATGCGGGTCGGAAAACCCTCGCATGCCAGTTGGAGTTTCATTGGACGCCGCAGGGTGGTCGGTGAATATGAGATCGTCACACCCTGTGCCGATTACTAGTGTATCCAGGCCGTCGCAGAGCGTGGGCGTCTTGGAAGCGCCGTATCGACTGGTGGCGCAACTAGTTCGCGCGGTGCGCGAGCGGCGCACTCACCGGCCTAGCAGCTAGTGGAGCTGCTCACGGCAAGGGGGATCGAAAGCTACCCGTTGGGTGGTTGTGGAGGCGCATCTGGTATCACTGGTTCAGTTGAGGGGACTCCGGAAGAGAAATTGGGTTTTACTTGGAGCCGAAGAAATTCGGGCGGAGAAATCAACGCTGAGTTAAAAGGAAGGTTCTAGTGGTGACGCAAAGGCTAGCGGCATCAATTAGTTTACTGTCGATGACTGCTGCTTTTCCGGTAATAAAACTTTCAATACCAACCGCGAACGCCGAATTTTGTGATTATCCTGCTGTTGGCATTTCCGCGAACGTGGTCGCTGGGAGGGGTGCCTTTTGCAACTATCCCACCGAAATCAATGGGAGTCACTTACACTGCGAGAGCGGCAGTTTTGGTTTCGGTGGTGGGGGCGGCGGAGGTTTAAACTTCGACGGCATAGATGGGCATAGGTGTTGGTTGAGCAAGTTGCACCTGGCGGTGCCCGGACAACACGCTGGCACCGGCACCTAATCCTCCGGGCGCGTGGGAATCATATATTGTTCCTCAGCCAAATGCGTGCGCTGACCATATGGAACCGGCAGGGCCTTTGTCCGAGCCGGTAAGTCCTGATGAGGGGGTCCCCTCTGAGGGTAGCCTTGAATTGCCGGGACCAGTTGAAGTGCGGGAAAGGCCACATTTAGCGCCGGGCGAACCTGATTCGTTGGCCCCCGCATCGCCTGATCCATTGCTCTGACCCGGATCGGTTGATCCGGGGTACAGATCTCGTGGACCAGTTCAAGGGGTCCGATCACCGTGAAACTCTGGTTCATAGATAAACAATGGACGCCTCGACGGGGGCAATGCCCACGCGGCGGCAGACGCGATCGGATCAGATCCGAACTCCTAGTGGTGGCGGGGCGTCGATGCCCTTCAAGCGGATGGATCTGGGGCGGATTGGTGTGCTATTTGCGGCGCGAATTGTCTTGTTTCTGGCATGAATAGAAGATAGAGGACGAAGCCGATTCCAGCGATCAGGGCAAGCGCCAGGAACGCTGGCGTGTACCCGGCCCCCACGATTATTGTACCGGCGAGAATGGCGCTCAGCGCTGCTCCCAGCCCCTGCGCGGTGGCGATTGCGCCCTGCGACACATTGAATCGGCCGGTGCCCCGAGTGAGATCGGCGATCACGACCGGAAAGAGCGCCCCGAAAATGCCTGCACCGATTCCATCGAGCAACTGCACCGCCACCAGCCAGTTGGCGTCGTTGGACAATGTGTAGAGCACGCCCCGAATTGCGAGCACCGCGAAGGCTGCGAGGAAGATTGGCTTTCGTCCCCAGTTGTCGGCTTTGCGGCCGACAACGACGGCGACCGGAATCATGACTACCTGTGCAGCCACGATGCACACCCCAACCAGTGAGGTGGCGTGGGCTACGCCCACAACGTGGGTCAACAGCTGGCTGACCGACGTCAGCATTGCCGCGTTGGCCAGATGGAACGTGAACGCAACGATCGCAAACACGAGAAGGGGGCGGTTCGTCAGCAGGGCTTGCCATGCCGTCGCCCTGTCGTGCTCGCCCGGCCGCTGATCGAGGCCACGGGCTAGGTCGCTATCGATCTCGCTCCTGCGAACCCTCAACGTCGCCACAATGCTCAGTGCCGCAAGAACTCCCATCAACCAGAACACCACGACTGGCCCAAGTTGCCATGCCAGCAGAACCGTCAGCCCCGCCGAGGCCGCATTACCAGCATGGTTGAAGGCTTCGTTGCGGCCAATGCGCGGCGCGAACATCTTCGGTCCGACGAGGCCCAAAGTGATCGCGGCGATGGCCGGCGCAAACACAGCAGCCGCCAGAGAGGCTAGGGATTGCGTCAAGACCACCAGCACGAAACTGTGAACAAAGGGCAGTGAAACGCAGCTGAGCGTGACCGCCGCGGCGGCGACGATGACCACCAGCCGCCGGTTACGGGAACGGTCGATCAAGGCTCCCGCTGGGGTGTAGGCGACTAGCCCCACGATTCCTGCGGTTGTCATCACCGCCCCCACCGTCGCTTCGTTCCAGCCGTGTTCCGGACCACGCACGGCAAGCAGATAAATAGCCAAGTAGGGGCCGAGTCCGTCGCGGACGTCGGCCAAGAAGAAGTTCAGCGCGTCGAGCCCACGAAGCGAACGCTGAGACGGACGCCGTGGTGCCGGCAATGACGACTCCACAAGCTTCCTAACACTTTTGAGTAATTCACTGAGCTCGACTGCGTGCTCACACCACGGATAAGCCCCCTGACTATAGCGAGCGTCCTCATGCGCATGTGGTCCCGTGTGATTGGGCCCGGTGTACCGGTCCAGCCCGGAGAGCAGGCGCCAGCTCACCGGTTCGGGTCCGTTGGGAGTCACTGCAATCTGCAATGGCGGCAACGAACTTGTCCAGCACACAACATTCGGCGAGATGATCGGGCCAGTCCAGCGTGCAGCAGTGCGTAACAGCAGCGTCTTGGTAATTGAGGATACGATCAGTTCACCCGCTGAGAGGCCACGATGACCGAACCCGCCGGAGGTCCACATACACAACGGCCCGTGCATAAATCGTATCTCGAACAACGAATAAGCGCTATTGAGAACCGGAATGAAAGGGTGGAAAAAGACAAGGCTTGGGAAACTAGCTGGCCGCGCAAGGTGCTTATCGCCCTGTTTACCTATTTGTCTGTCGCTCTTTATCTTGCAGCGATAGATATCAACCACGCGTGGTTAAATGCGATCGTCCCCACGGTTGGATTTACGATATCTACTCTGACGATGCCATTCTTTAAACAAATGTGGCTCAAGAAGAGACCTCATTGAAGCTGCAACAGCGTCCATAGGGCCACCGTCCTGACGTTTCCTTGCCCGCCATCCCAAGCCGCCGTAGCCTCGTGGCGTGTCCGGCCTGACCGTTGTCCGAGCCGATGATCTCGCTGTCTTGGATGTTTTCTCGGGAACCCCGGCTGGGGCATTGGTCCCGCTGGCTGCGCAGCTACGACCGTTGACGGCCGCCACGGGGCAGGTGCTGATGCAGCAGGGTGAGCTTGCGGTGTCATTTCTGTTGATCGGATCAGGCCGTGCGGAAGTCACCCACACGGGTTCCGATAGTCACGACACCGTCGTCGAGGTGGCATCGGGATTCATCATCGGCGAGATCGCACTGCTGCGCGATGCGCCGCGCACCGCAACGGTGATGGCCACCGAACCGCTGACCGGATGGGTCGGCGGCCGCGATGCGTTCGCCACCATGCTCGAAGTGCCCGGAATCATCGCCAAACTGGTGCGCACGGCCCGCCAGCGCCTCGCCGCGTTCATCAAGCCGATCCCGGTGCCAATGCCTGACGGCACCGTCCTCCACCTGCGTCCGGTGTTACCCGGCGACAGCGAGCGCACCGTCAACGGCCCGGTCGAGTTCTCCAGCGAGACGCTCTACCGGCGGTTCCAGTCGGTCAGGACTCCGTCGAGCGCACTGATGGGCTACCTGGTCGAAGTTGACTATCTGGAACACTTCGTGTTCGTCCTGACCGACGGTCCCGACGGTCCGGTGGTGGCCGACGGACGGTTCGTCCGCGACGAAACCAACCCTGCTGAGGCCGAGATCGCGTTCACCGTCGGCGACGCATACCAGGGTCGAGGCATCGGAACCTTCCTGATGGGCGCCATCTCGGTGGCCGCGGGGTATGACGGCGTTCAGCGTTTCACCGCCCGAGTTCTCAGCGACAACCAGGCCATGCGCGCGATACTCGATCATTTCGGTGCGACCTGGCACCGTGATGACCTCGGAGTAGTCATCACAAAAATCGACGTGCCCCAACGCAAGGACCTGCCCGTCTCACTCGAGTTGACTCGGCAGATCCGCGATGTCGCCCGTCAGGTCATCCGTGCCGTTGGATGAGGCGGCCACCTCTGAGCAAAGACACCGTCGACCCTCCGCGGCCAACACCGATTACCTTGCGGTGCAACGGCTCATCGAAGAGCGCGAGTTGACCCCGCAGACGCCGGCGCGCGTACCGCCGGCGTCTGCGCCAACATCACCCCGACCGGCATGGCTGGTGGGGCCGAAGAACGCGACGTTGCGTTGCGCGACACGACAATCCGCGTCGCGCAACGCGCCGATTCAGGGCGTGATCGTGGTCTCGTCGTCGATGATCTGCGTGGCTGCCATGAGCGGTACAGCCTGAGCCTCCGTGCCGTCAGCGTTGAGCTGCAGGACGTAGAGGCCGTCCGCACCGGGGATCGTGACTGTCTTCTGCGCGATCATTCGATCCACGCCGTCCCGGGTGAAGGTGCCGCCGATCTGTGTTGCCTCGAACCCACCGAGCTTGCCGGGCTTGCCGGTCGATGGCCCGTCGAAACTCGGAAGGTTGTGGATCTCACCCACCGCAAGTTGGAGAATTTCTGCCGGGTCGACGTCGCCCGTCAGCTTGGAGAGAATCGCGATGACCGATGGCGGATCTTCGGCCATCGCCGGGTCGCCGGTGTAAATGATCGCGCCATACGCCCAGTCGGGGGTCTTATCCCCGGCGTCCTGCCAGCCTTGTGGAATGGGCATGTCGATGGATGGGGCACCGGGATCGCCCCGCTTCACCCCGACTTCGGTGATGTTGTTCTCTTTGATGTAGTCGACGATGGTCCTCGCTGGCCCCTCCGCCTCAGCCGAAGCGATGGGATCTTCGGTACTGGTGGTCGTCTCCGTCGCCGAGGTTGTCGTTGACTCCTCCGTCTTGGTGTCCGAGCCGCACCCGGACAGGCCGATTCCGAGTGCGACGGCTGAGATAGCGATAACGCCTGCCCGGATGGGGATGCTCATGTCTTCTCCTGTCTTTGTCGGCCCCTGGCATTGACGCGGTCTGCGTGCGACCTAAAGCCCGATCGCAGCGCAGTTTAGCTGCCCGCGTCCGAGATCTCACCGAAAGGCCCGCGAAATTGACTTATTGGTTTCGGTCGAAAACTTCATTGGGCGGTTCAGAACTGAAGGAGTCCCGGTTGGGAGCTTGCGGAGCCGAGCCTGCCCCGGCCGGTACGTCATGACCCACATGTCACTCCTTACATAACGGCGTCAACGTGGTATCAACAGGCCGTGAGTTCGTTGGGCTTGGCGTTTGGTGATTCAGGCTGTGTTGGCTGTACCAGAAAGTCGCAGGTGACAGCCTTGGTTATGTTGGCTAGCAACGGCTGCCGTTAGTTCTACTGCGGACGATCTGCAGACGATCGCACCGTCGTCATCGCGCCGGCCTACCATCAGCCCCATGGGCGAAGCTCCCGATGACGACGCCCCGACCGGTTACGCGCCCACGGAGCTGGGCGCGGCGATCGATGAGACCGATGTCCACAAGGCGTGGGCGCTGGCGGACGAGCCTGACGATTTGCCACAACTGCACCGCCCGGGGATGACGAGCCCGACGAGTTGCCGCGACGCTTCACACCCCACCGGATCACAGCGTTGGTGGCCGCGGGGTGCTCAGGTGACGGCCATGGATGTCGGTGTGGTTGTCCGCCCGACGCCTGCCGGGGGACAAACGCATCACCGGACTTGCGCCGGATGTGCCGATCATCCGCGCGCTGCCTGATTGCACGACCGCCATCGAGCGCATGGAGCGTGATTGGCGTGAGCGCGAGGAGCTCGAGTCACTCGGCGCCATGCCGGAGGCCGCCGAACGCGAGGCTGAGGCCGCCGAGCGCGACGCGCAACGGAAAACCCTAATTCAAGCAAGGCTCGACCTCGTCGAGGGGAGCTACCGGTAGCCGTCCTAGTTTCCGGATAACAGCACGACCAGGCTTGTGGAATTTCACGCCTGAGGAAAAGGCGTGAAAAATGCGGCCACTATGAACCGAGCACGGCCGGCGACCCCCCGGCATGGGGTTGACCCCCAACCTCAAACGGGAACAAGCTGTTAAGCGGGAACAGGCTGTCCTCTCCCCTCTACCGCTAAAGGAGGACAGCCTGTTCCCATCTTCGATTACACCCTCTGATATACCCTCTGACCTGCAGTGATAAACATCACTCATTATCATCGTCGTCACCGTTAGCAGCGGCCCACGCATCGGCACGTAACTGTTTCAGCACCTTGGCGGCCTCAGGGGCCGAGATGCTATAAGACTCGCCATCCGCAATGTCAGAACACTGGATACTTCTAAATAGCGTTGGTGTTGTCGCGGCACTTCTAATCTCATAGCCGTGGCTGCGCTCGGTGAACTCTTAACCCGGTTGAACCCGGATCGGCACAAACGGGGTGAACAGTTCGAGCGCATCTGTCAGTGGTTTTTGACCCATGATCCGGTCTACGGGCACGAGCTTCGCCGGGTGTGGCTTTGGGATGAGTGGCTTCCCCGTTGGGGCGCTGACGCCGGTATCGACCTTGTCGCCGAGGACCGGCAGGGGCGCCTGTGGGCGATCCAGGCCAAGGCTTATGCCGCCGTGAGGCTGTTCGGCGTCTGCGCGCTGGCACTGGCGTGTGCCGCATGCGGGCAG
Organism: Mycolicibacterium sp.; assembly: GCA_030666145.1. Classification (GTDB taxonomy): domain Bacteria; phylum Actinomycetota; class Actinomycetes; order Mycobacteriales; family Mycobacteriaceae; genus Mycobacterium. The sequence goes on from DAOUYK010000028.1 coordinate 11,671, forward strand.
TCTCCTGGACCGACAGCGACGTCGTCCTCGACGGAAACGGTCTGGATACAGATCAACCCCGCGCGAATCGATTGGGCCCGCGGCCAGCTTCCGCAAGGGTACGAGGTCGCCGAATACGCCGGACCGGCTGCGCCCCTCAGATTGTGGAGCTTTGGGGGTGTGACAGTCTCCCAGCCGCCGCAGTGCCGGGCTCTAGCGGAGCCGGCCGTCGATGCCGCCACGACAAGGGGCTGGTCAGCATCTGGGCCCGGCGGGATCATCTACGCGCTGGCAGCAGCGTCGGGGTCTCCGGAGCAGCCCGAGTCAGCTTTGCTTGCAGAATGCGCACGGTGGACGTTGACCTCTGGCCACACCTCCGGGACAGTTACCGCGGAACCCGCCCCCGATATCGAAGCTGCCCAGACCGTCGCAATGAGTGCCGCCGTCACCACCGTGGTTGAGGGCGGGACGGAAACACGTTCGCGCGGAGACACGTTCATCGCCTATCTGGGGGGTTATGTCTGTTTCGTTTTGCTCGTCACCGACCCAGGATCGCCCGCCCCCCTGCAACCGGGTTTCGCTGCCGAACTTCTCATTGAGGTCGTGTCGACGCTTCGTGGCTGAGCCTGTGCGTGCGGGTACATCAGCGGACGATGTCCAACGCGAAGATGCCGCTGACCCTGGTCAAGGGATAATTCAGCGCACGCCGTAGGGCCGAAACTGGATGCTGATGCGAGGCCCGGTGGGCCGCGTCGTCTTCGGGATGGAGTGTTCCCAGGTTCGCTGGCATGATCCGCCCATCACCAGTAGGTCGCCATGGCTGTGCTGCAGCCGTACCGAGGGTCCGCCTCCGCGTGGGCGCAGTGCGAAAACTCTTGTTGCGCCCAGGCTTACGACGGCGATCATGGTGTCCTCCGTGCTGCTTCGGCCGATCTTGTCGCCATGCCAGGCGACGCTGTCGTTGCTGTCGCGGTAGAGGCACAGCCCCGCGGTCAGGAACGGTTCGCCCAGCTCGCCGGCATATGCGTCGTTGAGCCGTCCCCTAAGTTGCTCGAGGCGGAGGTGCGGCGGTGCGGCGACATGATCCGCCAAATTGTGGAAGCTAACCAAGCGCGGAACATCGAGGACACGGTCGTACATCTGGCGACGTTCAGCCCGCCACGAGACCGAATTGCGTAGTTCGCCGAACAGCGAATCCTCTCTCGATCCGCCCTGTTGCAGCCATCCGCAACGAACCTCGAGCCACGCGCCTTTTCCGAGGTCACGGCGATCGGTGTGGTTGAACAGCGAGCTCTGCAGCACCGGCTCCATAGGGGCATATAATATCGCACAGATGTTCGAATCATTGTCTCCGGGCTGCGAGTCGGCGGCAGCCGGTGCGCATGGTGCAGAAGGCGCCCAATGGCGCAGGTGCAGAAGGTGCACAGTGAAGAAGCAGTCGCCCGCGCGGTGCGATCGGTCGCCAGGCGTGCTGAGGTTGCGATGGGGTTTACGGTGCTAGATGTGATGGACTCTGTGTTGGGCTGCAGTTCGGAGGTCGGCACGCTGCGGGCCGCCGTCCTGCACCGTCCGGGGCCTGAACTGCAGCGGTTGACACCCCGCAACAACGACACGCTGTTGTTCGATGGCCTGCCTTGGGTTGCTAAGGCGCAGGAGGAGCACGATGCGTTCGCGGCGCTGCTGCGCTCGCGGGGCGTCGAGGTGCTGCTGCTGGCGGATCTGTTGACTGAAGCGCTCGCCAACAGCGGGGCCGCACGCATGCACGGGATCGCCGCGGCGGTCGATTCTCGACGTCTGGGTTCGCCTTTGGCACAAGAACTGTCAACATACCTACGCGTTCTCGAACCGGCCGCGCTGGCGCACGTACTGATGGCCGGAATGACGTTCGACGAGTTGCCGTTCAGGGAGAATGAACTGTCGCTGGTGCGCCGGATGCACCACGGCGGGGACTTCGTCGTCGATCCGCTGCCGAACTTGCTCTTCGTGAGGGACTCGTCGTTCTGGATCGGTCCGAGGGTGGCCATCACCTCCCTGGCGTTGCCCGCCAGAGCGCGTGAGACGTCACTAACCGATGTGATCTATGCCCACCATCCGCGGTTCCTCGGGGTCCGCCGCGCATACGAATCGCGATCGGCGCCGGTAGAGGGCGGCGACGTGCTGTTGCTGGCATCCGGTGTCGTCGCAGTCGGAGTGGGGGAGCGGACCACACCCGCCGGCGCCGAGGCACTAGCGCGCAGCTTTTTCGACGACGACCTCGCGCACACGGTGCTGGCGGTGCCGATCGCGCAGGGGCGGGCTCAGATGCACCTCGATACCGTGTGCACGATGGTGGACACCGATGCGGTCGTGATGTACCCGAACATCGTGGACTCGTTGACGGCATTCACGATCCGGCGCGCGTTCGAGGAGGTGAAGATCGACCCAGCGGTCCCGTTCGTCCAGGCTGCGGCCGACGCGATGGGCATCGGCAAGCTGCGTGTCATCGACACAGGGCTGGATCCTGTCACCGCCGAACGCGAGCAATGGGACGATGGCAACAACACACTGGCGCTAGCCCCCGGCGTGGTGGTGGCCTACGAACGCAACATCGAAACCAACGCCCGGCTCATCGATTCGGGTATCGAGGTTCTGTCGATTTCGGCCTCAGAGTTGGGTACCGGTCGAGGTGGCCCCCGGTGTATGTCGTGCCCGGTGGGCCGCGATCCGCTCTAGAGGCCCGCGCCGCATTTGCTGCAGTGCCAGCGCGCTCACGCCGAACGTGAAGCTGTGTTCACGCTCAAGCGCGAGCGTGAAGTTGTGTTCACGCTCGCGCTGAAGTTCCGGTTCGGGCGCTGAGGTTCACGCTCGCGCTAGCGCCAGGAAGGTAACCATATCTGCAGATTCCACGTGCTCTTTGAGATCGGCAGACCCGTGAGAATCGGATACATCCACGTGAAGTTCGTGATCACGAGCGCAACATAGCAACACACCACCAGAAGGCCCAGGGTTCGTCTTTCGGGGTTCTGCCTCGGTTTGTAGAGGATATCGCCAAGAATCATCGCGATCATCATCACCAGGAACGGTGCCATGCTCGCCGCGTAGAAGAAATACATCTGCCGGTCGATGTCGGCGAACCAGGGCAGAAGGCCCGCGCCGTAGCCCACCAGCAAAGCCGCGAATCGCCAGTCGTGCTTAACGAATGCCCGCCACAGGGCCCACACCAGTACCGGTATCGCGATGAACCACATCGCCGGGGTTCCGACCAGCATCACGGCTTTGATGCACGACTGCGTGCCGCAGCCCGGTATGTTCTCGGAGTCGATCGCGTAGAGTACCGGTCTCAGCGACATCGGCCATGTCCACGGCTTGGACTCCCACGGGTGATGATTTCCGTCGGCGTTGGTCAGCCCGGAGTGAAAGCGGTAAACCGCGTAGGTGTAGTGCCACAGTGAGCGCACCGCATCGGGCATCGGGACGGCACTGTCGGGTCCGATGGACCGGCCGACTTCGTAGCGGTCGATCCCCGTCTCGGAGGCGAACCATGTCGTGTACGACGCCATGTACACCCCGAACGGGATCAGCACCAGCGCGTACAGCGAGGGCCCGACGTCGCGACGAAACACCCCCAGCCATGGTCGCGGAACGCGGTACTGACGGCGTGCGGCGATGTCGAAAGCCACCGTCATCACGCCGAAGAACATCACGAAGTACAGCCCCGACCATTTGGTTGCGCACGCCAGCCCGAGCAACACGCCCGCGCCGAACCGCCACCACCGAACTCCGAGGCGCGGACCCCACGGTGTCTCGCCGATGCGGCCTTCGAGGAGGGCGACGTGCATGCGCTGGCGGACTTGATCGCGATCGACGATCAGGCAGCCGAACGCGGCGATGATGAACACCGTCAGGAATCCGTCCAGCAGCGCGGTGCGCGCGGTGACGAAGCTGACCCCATCGGCGATCAGCAGCAGGCCCGCGATGCCGCCCACGAGTGTCGATCTGCTGATGCGCCGCGCGATGCGAATTACGAGAAGGATGAGAACGACCCCGCACACTGCGCCGGAGAATCGCCAACCCAGCGAGTTGTAGCCGAACAGCGCCTCGCCGATCGCGATCAGCTGCTTGCCCACCGGCGGGTGTACGACCAGCCCGTAGTCCGGGTTGTCCTCGATACCGTTGTTGTGCACCATCTGCCAGGCCTGTGGTGCGTAGTGCTTTTCGTCGAAGATCGGAGTGCCCGCGTCGGTCGGCGACCGTAGGTTGAGGAATCGTGTCACCGTGGCCAGCGCGGTGAGGACGGCGGTCATTGCCCATCCCTGTAGCCGATCGACCGGACCGAAATCGGCGACGGGGACCAATGGCGCCGGGCTGATCACGGGAGCCGGTCGGTGGCGAACAACGAGTTCGTCGGCCGGGGCGCTCACGCTTGCGATCGTAGGCTGTGCTGATGACGATCCCCCGGCCGCTACTCTCCTGCCCGCCGAAATGACCACCGGCCGACTGCTCATCGCGGCTACGCCGCTGGGCCAGCCATCGGACGCTTCGGCCCGCCTGGTGCGGGCTCTGGGCAGCGCCGACGTGATCGCCGCCGAAGACACTCGGCGGATCCGCACGCTGGCTCAAGCGCTTGAGGTCTGCCTCGTCGGCAGGGTTGTCAGCCTGTTCGACCAGAACGAGGCGTCCCGCTTGCCTGCGCTGGTGGATGAGATCCGGGGCGGATCGGTGGTGTTGCTGGTCAGCGACGCCGGTATGCCGTTGATCAGCGACCCCGGCTACCGGCTGGTGGCGGCCTGCATCGAGCATGAGCTCGCCGTGCAGTGTCTGCCTGGCCCGTCTGCGGTGACGACTGCGCTGGCCGTGGCCGGGCTGCCGTCAGAGCGGTTTTGTTTCGAGGGCTTCGCGCCGCGCAAGAAATCGGCGCGGGCGTCGTGGTTGCGGTCACTTGCCGCAGAGCCCCGGACATGCGTGTTCTTCGAGTCGCCCCGCAGGCTTGCGGACTGCCTTCACGACGCCGTCGACGTCCTGGGATCCGAGCGCAGAGCGGTGGTCTGCCGGGAGCTGACCAAAACCCATGAAGAGGTCGTGCGGGGCTCGCTTGGCGAGCTCGCCCAGTGGGCTGCTGACGGGGTGCTGGGGGAGGTCACCGTGGTGTTGGCGGGCGCGACGCCGAAGGCTGACCCCGACGCTCTGGTGGCCGAGGTGAACCGTCTGGTCGACGGCGGAATGCGGGTCAAGGACGCCTGCGCGCAGGTGATCGCTGCGAATCCCGGCGCCCCGTCGCGCCGCGCGCTTTACGACGCGGTTCTGCGTGCGCGGGACTGAGCACTGTCGCCAGCTCGACCAATGATGGGGATCGCCTTGTGCAGGCATTCTTCCCACTCGCGCGCCGGGACGGAGTCGGCGGTGATCCCGCCCCCGACTCCGAATATCGCGGTGCCATCGGCAGCGAACTCCACCGTGCGAATCGCCACATTCAGTTCGCAGCCAGCCATCGGTGACGCCAAACCAACTGTACCGCAATAGACTCCGCGGCGGCGCGGCTCCCATCCGGTCAGCAGTTCACGGGCCCGCGTCTTCGGTGTGCCGGTCACCGACGCGGGGGGGAACGTCGCGTCGAGCACAGCCGTCATCTTCAGCTCGACTGGCACCCGCGCCGACACCGTGGACACCAGATGCCACACCCCCGGCGCCGGGCGCACCGCGAGCAGTTCATGCACCGATACCGTTCCGGTGCGCGCTATCCGCCCGAGGTCGTTGCGGACTAGGTCGACGATCATGATGTTCTCTGCGACGTCCTTGGCCGATGCCCGCAGGCCTGCCGGGTCGGCATGAGCGGGCAGCGTGCCCTTGATTGGGCTCGATGTCACGGCTTCCCCGCAGCGGCGCAGGAACAACTCCGGCGACAGCGAGGCCACCGCACCCCAGTCTCCGGCGACGTAGGCCGCGCGCGCAGGAACGGTGCGTGCTACGGCGTTGAGGAAGAAATCCAAGGGGGCGCCTTCGAGCATTCCGGTGAACTGCGTGCACACGCAAGCCTGGTACACCTCGCCGGCGCCGATAGCTTCCAGGCAGGCGAGCACGCCACGGTGATGCGCCGCCCGGTCGGCTTCGCCCCAGGCGATGACACTGTCTCTATGAACCGGGGGTGTCTGCAGCGCGTCGGCAATCCAGTCCGAGAGCGCCGCGCCTGACAGGCTTTCGTGCCACCAGGTGCCGTTCGCGTCACATCGCAGCACGGTGTCCGACCAGCCGCCGGCGGCGCGCGGGATTCGCGGCCCCCGTCCGTCGGCCGCAGTGTCGGGGTAGGACAGGTAGCCGAACCAGCCGCCCCCGACAGGCCCATCGACGTGGTGCCCGGGTGCCACGTCGAAGACGTCGCTGGTCGCCACCTCGGATGCTTGCAGTGTTGGCGCGATGACCGCCCGTGATCCGAACCAGTCACCCATCAGTGCGGCGGGCGCAGGCAAGCCGAGCCGCGTCGTGGCCGCAGCAAGGACGCTGAGCACCGACGGTGCACTGCCCAAGTTGCCGAGTCGCTCAATGCGCACTGACCCAGCTTTTCATGCCCGGCTGATCTTAGCCGCGAGTGACCCAACACAATCGGTATCCGGACATCCCGGGACGGCTCACCGGGACTGGGCCGACTATCGCCGGCCCAGGAAGGAACCACCCACGCGCGCATACTGGTCATCAGTATTAAACCGTCCCGGGGTTCCCGTCATGGTTCAAGCGGTGGTTTGGTGTGGAAAACTCTCCCGGCGCCTCAGATGGAGAACGTGGCCGGCAGGGTGGCCGGGCCCGGCAGGCTGGCGGCCGACTACGGGTACTGCGCGGTCTGGGTGATCCGTCCCGACACGCCAAGCTGCTGTGCCCGTGTCACTAGTTCCTCGTACTTGAGCTCGGGGATGAACTGGTCGCGGGTGAGGATGAAGCCTGATCGGCCGCTGGAGTCGCTGACGATAGCCCAGCCTTTGGGATCGAGTTCGCTGTAGCGCGGGGAAAGGTCGACAATCCAGTAGTTGCCCGGCTCGTCACTTTTGGGCTGGCCGAAGAAGCCCACGTTGAGACGGGTGTTGGTCGGGAGTGTCGGAAACTCTTGAGACACCGTAGGGAACGCTTTGACCGCCACCGCCGAGCCGGTGATGATCGACTCCGGCCCGGTCGGTCCGAAGTAGTTGCCGGAGTTCACCACCTTGATCGAGCCGTCGGGCCGCGGCGCGGTGTACACCGCCTTGGTGTTGACCAGGCCGAGAGAGAAGAACTGCTTGACGCTGCCCTGCTCGTACCAGGTTCCGGCGTACTTGGTGAGGTCCACCTTCGGCGGCGCGGGCAGCGTGGTGGCCCCCGCCTGGCCCATCACGATCGGCTTGTTGTATCCGCCCGGCTTGTAAGGATCCGGGGCGGCGTATTCCGGACCGTAGATGCCATAGAGCGGGTTCGTCGGGCTTGCGCCGGCGTAGATGTCCTTGACCCAGCCGGTGGCGAAGGTGCGTACGGCCTGCTTGCCCCCGGGGGGGGACGGCCCCACGATGAGGTCGCTGAACAGCACACCCAGCCGCGCCCATAGCGAATCACCGCCAACGGCGTCGGTGTGCGCGCCGTTGGCGATTTGGACGCCGTTGAACTGGTCGGGGTACTCCGTCGTCATCAACTCGGTGGCAAACCCCCACGTGTCCCAGCGCTGCGGCGGGGCGGCGATCTGATAGTCGGGGATACCCGCCTTGTCGAGCTGTTCGAGCGCGTTCCTGAAAGCCGGTCCTTTTGTTTCCGGCATGCGAAACCCGCCGTCGAACATCACCACGCCGAGCAGGTTGTTCAACTGCTCTTTCGCGACTACTACCTGCCCACCCACCTCGGTGGCGAAGCGGCCACCGGCGGAGTGTCCGGTGAGCAGGAATTTCTCCGGCAGGGTGCTCTGGAGACCGGCGGCTTTGGCGCTGTCGTTCAGTGCCTTCCGGTCGCCTTCGAACATCGTGGCGACCTTCTCAGGCAGGTCCGCGGCGGCCAAGTTGCAGTTGGGGCAGATCGGGTTCTTGAACCAGAATATGTTGGGCGCCAGCACGACGCTGTTGGTTTCCTGGGCCAGGGCCTTCGCCATATCGGAGTACCAGGTGTTGAAACCGGGGGAGCCGTGCTGCAGCCAGATGAGCCCGTTGGCCGCGACGGTGCCGTCGGCCTGGGTCGGGAAGTACCAGTCTGCGGGAGCGGTGTACCCGTCTTCACAGGGGATGTCGAGCACCGCCGCGCCGGTCTTGACGCCGGTGACGCTGGCGCCCACCCGGGCGACGGGGGCGTTCACGGCTCTCGCGACCTTCATGGCCAGCGTTGCCTCGGTATTGGGCAGTCCGGTCGCGACGTCGGTGGCCGCCCCGGGCTGCCGGGTCCGGGTGATCCATCCCCTGACTCCCTTTACCGAAGCCCTGTCTAGCAGCTCCTGATACCGCTGCTCGGAGACGATCGGAGTGCGGCTGAGCAGGAATCCGGTGAAGCCGGTGGGATCGCTGACGATGGCCCAGCCGTTGGGGCCGTCGTAGTCAGGAGAGAGGTCGACAATCCAGTAGTTACCGAGGGGATTCGCCGTGGCCGGAAACAGGAAGCTCACGTTCAGCTTATCGTTTTCGGGGTTGACCGGCAGTGCGGAGCCGACGATGGTCGACTCCGGTCCGTCGTTGATGAAGTAGTTGCCAGAGTTCTCGACCTTGATCGACCCGTCGGGGTTGGGGCTGTACACGGCCTTGGTGTTCACCAGGCCGATCGAGAAGAACTGTTTGACGCTGCCTACCTCGGCACCTGGTACGAGGTTGGCAGCGTCAAATAGTTCTTCTAGATCGGCCTGGTGAACACCAAGGCCGTGGACAGCCCCAACCCCGGCGGGGCGCTCAAGGTCGTGAACTC
>DAOUYK010000333.1 GCA_030666145.1 Mycolicibacterium sp.
CTGTCGAGCGCCGAGATCGCATCGAAGTCGTCAGCATCGAGTTCGAAGTCGAACAGCGCGAAGTTATCCTTAATGCTGTGCAGTGTGAACGATTTTGGGAAAATGATGTCGCCGCGCTGGATATGCCAGCGCAGCACTACCTGCGCCGGTGACTTGCCGGTCGCCTCGGCGATACCGGCGATGACAGGGTTGTCGAGTACCGCGCCCTGCGCGATTGGCGACCAAGCCTCGGTCGCGATCCCGCTTTGCTGCCCGTGTGCACGCACATCGTTGTTGGCGAAGTACGGGTGTGCTTCGATCTGATTCACCGCCGGAACCGTCTCGGTCTCCTGGGCAAGCCGCTGAAGATGGACGATCTGAAAAATTCGACACTCCGATGCTGCGGGCGCGACCATCTTTCTTGAACTCTTTCAAAGTTTTCCACGTCGACACGAAGTCGCCACCGTAGAGCGTGGGTAGCGGACAGTGGATCAGGAACAAATCGACGTAGTCCAAGCCCAGGGCGGCTAACGACTGATCGAACGCGCGCTTGGCTTCGCCGGGCTGGTGGTATCCGTTGTTGAGCTTGCGGGTGATGTAGACCTGCGCCCGGTCGACCCCGGCGTTGCGGACCCCTTCCCCGACACCCTTTTCGTTTTGATACGTCTGTGCGGTATCGATGTGGCGGTACCCGATGTCCAGCGCGGCCTTCACCGCCACCGCGGTCTCGTCCGGCGCAATCTGGAAGACACCAAAGCCCAACTGGGGTATCTGGGTGCCGTCGTTCAGTTCGATTTCGGGTACTCGGGTCATTTCACGCTCACCTGCCTTCCTTGCTTCGTTGTCAGCGTACTTGCTGGGCGGTCGCGGCAAACGCTCGATGTCATGTGATGCCAAGAGTTGACCTGTAGTGCTTCGTGCAGCGCCAATCAGCTTGGTGGATAGTTGTTTTCGGCTCCTGTCGTAGGTCAATGAGATCAAGACGGCCCGGCGCGCCAACATCGCCCCGGCCCGCAAGTCGTCGGGATCTGAGCGCAGCGATGCACCATGGCCACCATCACGCAGTCGGTTCGGTCCGGGACCCAACCACTCCACGGGCCGCTACATTGAGACGGCCAACTCACAGAGGAGCTCGGATGAACCCGCGACTGAACGCCGCTATTGACGCTGACGCTGAACGCTTGGTCGACATCTTCAAAGACATTCATCGGAATCCAGAACTCGGATTCATGGAGGTTCGTACGGCGGGAATCGTCGAAAAGGAACTCAGAACTTTCGGGTATGACGTCAAGACTGGTATCGGCGCGACCGGAGTGGTGGGGATCCTTGAGAATGGCGAGGGACCGATCGTCATGTATCGGGCCGATATGGACGCCAACGCGGTCAAAGAGGCCACCGGTTTGCCGTACGCGAGCACAACGAACATCAAGCGTACGACGCCTGAAGGGCAGGAAGAGAAAGTGCCCGTCGGGCACATGTGCGGGCACGACGCGCACACAACCTGGCTCATCGGTATCGCTAAAGCAATGGCGGAGCACAAGTCAAATTGGCGCGGCACGCTCATCCTCCTCGGGCAGCCGGCGGAAGAGTTGATTTCGGGAGCGACTGCGATGGTGCGCGACGGCCTTTATGAACGCGGTGTGCCGAAACCGGATTACCTTATTGGGTTGCATACCTCCCCATTTCCTACGGGAGTCGCGACTTGCAATGCCGGGCCAACCATGGCCGGCACCGACCAATTCGATGTCACCTTCTACGGCATCGGCGGACATGGCTCGTCGCCGCATCTGGCCAAGGACCCGGTATTGATGGCGTGCGCAGCGGTGATTCAATACCAGTTCATCGTCAGTCGGGGTATCGACCCGCTCCACGCAGCGGTGGTCACGGTGGGTTCGCTGCAGGCCGGCAACGACAACAACGTGATTCCGGATTCGGCGCTGGTGAAGATCAATCTGCGCTGGTACGACCCTGATGACCGCGAACTGATGCTCGCTGCTATCGAACGCATCAACCGGTCGATCGCCGCGGCTTACGGCTTGCCCGAATCCAGGTACCCCACAACCGCAATGAAAGGCAGCTCGGTGGTCTTGTCCAATGACGCGGAACTCGCCGAATTGATAGCGCCTGCACTACAAGGATTGCTCGGCGAACATGTCGTTCTCGCTGAAATCCCGAAGTTGATGGGTTCGGAAGATTTCCATCATCTGGTCATCGACAACGAGAAGAGTCGCTATCTGTTCATGTATGTGGGCACTGCGAAACCCGAGCATTTTCAACAGGCACAAGCGGACGGCAGGCAGGTTCCCTATGCCCCTCATAACCCGGATTATCAGGTGGACTTAGCCGCAATCCCGGTCGGCGTCAAGATCGGAACGGCCGCTCTCCTCAAGCTCATGGGAACACAGGAAGTGAGTTGAAGCCGACCTCCTCCCGCGCGAGCACCCTTGTCACGAAAGGGAATCAGAGCTCGGCGTGCTGGCCTCGAGCAGCCTGCGTGCCGCCCTGACTCGCCCCAGGGCCGGGCCCGATAGCGCATCGAGGGCACACTCCGGGTCCGCGGGCGGACCCATGTGCCCGCACCCCCGTGGACAGTCGGTGATCGCCCCGGCCAGATCGGAGAACGCCATCATCACATCGGCG
>DAOUYK010000060.1 GCA_030666145.1 Mycolicibacterium sp.
CGCGTTCGGGTCACCGGGCGTCTTGCACAGCGCACCGATCTCGAGGAAGGTGCCCGGGTCGAGCAAGGCGTGAATCCGCGAGCGGGCGCTGGGAATGCCCTTCTTCTCCCGCTTCGCGACGGCCTTCTCACCACCGGGTTCTTTTGCCTGCTCCAGCTTTTCGTGCAGTTCGCTGAGCAACTCCGCAGTGGTTTTGGTGGTCACTTGGCCTGCTTCTCCCGGTCCTACTTGCTGCCTTCGATGCTGTTGATTGCCTCGCTCATGTGCGCGCCGACCTTCGCAATGTACGGCTCGTCGATGGCCTGGATGTGCTCGCCCCCGATGGCGACCACCTCGAGTTCGGCGACGAATTCCCCCCATCCGCCGTCGGGTTGGCGGATGGCGTAACGCGGTTCGAACATAATCGCGTCGTCGTGGTACCGGTCGGCCATATAGAGCGTGGCGTGCCCGTCGTAGGTCTCGATCGCAGCGGTGTCGAGCGCTCGGTTGTCCAGATAGGAGGTGCGCTGGTGCTCGATGATGCCGCCGGGAATGTCGACCCCGCTGTCCTTCACTGCGTCGAGAATGAAGCGCACCTGACCCTCGTCATCGAGCTCCTCGAGCTCCTCATACGGGATTGGCGGAATTTCGACGTTGAAGGTGCGCGAGGCGAACACGGCGTAGCGATCCCAACGAGCGCGGATCTCCTCCTTCGTCTGCGGAACCTCCTCGCCCGCACGAACGGTGTCGATCAGACCGACGAACCGAACGTCGGCGCCGCTGCGCTTGAGCCCTACCGCACAGGCGTAGGCCAGTGCGCCACCCAATGACCAGCCCGCCAGGATGTAGGGGCCCTTGCCCTGCATTTCCATGAGCTTCGGTACGTATTGCGCCGCCCGCTCGGCGATCGAGCCCTCGACGCGCTCGATGCCGTACACCGGTGTGTCTGCCGGCAGCCGCTTTATCAGCGGCTCATAGACAACGGTTGAGCCGCCTGCCGGGTGGAAGAGGAACACCGGTACACGGTCGGAGCCCTCCGGCCGTGCCCGGATTGTACGGACGAACCCGTCCAGCTCGCCCGCGTCCATCAGGTCGCGAACGATGCTAGACAGATCCTGGATCGTGCGGGCCCCTGCGACTTGATCGGCGGTGATGGCGCCTTCGGCGCGCTCTGCCAGACGCTGCGCGATCTTCTCGGCAGTCGAGGAGCCCAGCGACGGAAGTTCGTTGAACACACCACCTGGGGACTTACCGGTCACGATCGCCCACGTGGCGAACGTGACACGTTCTGCTGCGTCGCGCGGCGGGACGTCGGCGCCGAGTGCATCCGTCACGGCCTCCTGGGTAAGCACCGCAGCCGCCGCCTGAGCGGCTCCCGCAGCCGCGGCGGGTTCGGCATCCGCGCCGGAGGGGTCGGTCGGGGGCGGCGGGACGTCGGAGCCGGACTGTTCAGCGGCGATCGGATGGCCGGCCTCAGCGAGCTTGGCCTCAACTTCGGCGACTGTTGTCGCCCCACCCATGAGCTCGGCTTGGGCCGCCGCGATCTCCTCGGCAGTCTTACCCTTCTGCTGTTCGGCGAGGTCGTCGACCTCACCGCGGTGCTCGATCGCGTAAGCGATCAGCTTCTCGACTGCGTACAGGTTCGCGTCGCGAACCGCCGTCAACTGAATAGGTGGGAGGTCGAAGTCGTACTCGACGCGGTTCTTGATCCGCACCGCCATCAGCGAGTCGAGGCCCAGCTCGATAAGCGGCACCTCCCACGGCAAATCCTCGGGCTCGTAGCCCATGGCCGCGCCGACAATGGTCCCCAGCCGCTCGGCGATCGGCTCACCAGAGTCCGGATTCCACTTCGCGAAGTCCGCACCGATGTTGGCACCGGCGGTGAGGTTGTCCGCGACAAACGCCGCCTCGTCCTCAGAATCTTCCTCGACAAGTGCCCCGGCGACGGCCGTCTCAGCGACTATGCCCGCACCGACCGCAGTGGGCAGTGTGACCTGTGCATCACCGCGAGCCACGATCGCGTCGTAGACGAGGGTGAAGGAAGACTCGGCCCCGTTATCTATGCGGGCATGCACCTGCACCCCGGCGCCGCCGGGGTGCCGCGTCAACGTGGTCACCAGGCGCGCACCTGCAGCGGGCATCGCGCGCTGCTCCGAGGCAACCAGCCTGGCATCCGGAACGACCGCGGCCGCAGCGGCTTTCACCAGCGCCGCCAGATCGGTATCCCCCCGCGGCAAGTACTCGAAGACATGTCTGCCGTCCGGCGTCGCGACGTGGTTGCCGGGGATGACAGCCGAGCTATCGCCGGTGAAGTGAGCATCCAACCAGTGCGGCTTGCGGCGGAACCGGGTCGGCGGAATGTCAGCGAAGTCCAGCGCGCCGGCCAGACCTCGTGAGCGCCGCGGGAACAATGTGCGCACGTCGAGGTCGTGGCCATGGACGAACAGCTGCGCCATCGCGGTGGTCATCGAGTCCACTTCGTCCTGTTTGCGCGCAAGCGTCCCAACCAGCTGCGCATCATGCAGCCCGGCCGCTGCCGTCGTCAGGCCAACCTGCATGAGCGCGACCGGATTGGGCGCCAACTCCAGGAACGTCGTGTGACCGTTATCGACAGCATTACGAATTCCGTGAGTGAAATGTACGGAGTGGCGTAACCCCTTCTTCCAGTAGTCCACATCGTGGATCGGGTCTGCACCCGCACGCACGAGGTTGCCCTCGTGAACGGTCGAGTAGTAGGGAACCTCGACCGGACGCGCATCGATGCCCTGCAGTTCAGCGGCCAGCTCTCCCAGCAGCGGATCCATCTGGGAGGTGTGGCTGGCACCCTTGGTCTGGAACTTTCGGGCGAACTTGCCCTCCGACTCGGCCCGCTCGATGATCGCGTCCACTTGGTCCGGCGGGCCACCGATGACCGTCTGGCTCGGTGCGGCATAAACACACACCTCGAGGTCATCAAAGTCGGCGAACACCGTCTCTATCTCCTCGGCGGAGTACTCCACCAATGCCATCAGCCTGATGTATTCACCGAAAAGCATCGCCTCACCCTCACCCATCAGGTGCGAGCGCGAGCAGATCGTCCGGGTCGCGTCAGCCAGTGATAGCCCGCCGGCGAAGTACGCGGCGGCCGCCTCCCCCAGCGACTGACCCACCAACGCAGCGGGTTTGGCGCCGTGGGCTTTGAGTAGTTCACCGAGAGCGACCTGGATCGCAAAGATAGTGACCTGCGTGGTCTCAATGCCGTAATCCTGGGCGTCGTCGAGGATCAGTTCGACGACGGAATAGCCGAGCTCATCCTGAACGAGAGCGTCGACTGTGTTGATCCACTCTGCGAACGTGTCATCACGCGCATACAGGCTCTTGGCCATCTTTCGGTGCTGGGCACCGAAACCGGCGAGCACCCACACCGGGCCGTTGGTAACCGGGCCGTCGGCGCTAAGCACACTTGGGCTCTGCTTACCGTCCGCGAGGGCACGCAGCCCCTTGATCGCCTCGTCGTGATCGTAGGCCAGCACCACGGCGCGGGAGCGACCGTGGTTGCGTCGCGACAACGACCGCCCGATGGACTGCAGTGACGACTCCCGGCCCTCGGGACTATCGATCCAGTCTGCGAGCTCGGCCGCCGCGGCCTTCTTACGGGAGGTCAGGAATCCCGAAACCGCTAGCGGCACAAGCTCTGCAGTGGGTGTTTCAGCCTCAGCGGCGGCGAGCTCCTCGCGGGCCACAGCCAGCAGGCGTAACGCCTCATCAGTCAGCCCAGGCACCTCGGGTTCGTCATCGAGAGCCAGGTTGGGCTGGTCAAGCGGCTCATCTGTTTCTGATTCTCTTCGCGCAAGCGGCTCATCTGTTTCTGATTCTCTTCGCGCAAGCGGCTCATCGATGAACTCGCCGTATTCGTCCATCCGCACCCCGCCCACAAAAATGGCGGCCGCATCGTCGTTGGCCGAGGTGACCTCAGCGACAGAGGATTCGGATGCAGGCTCGACGAGATCGTTTGGAAGCACCTCCCGCAGAACAAGGTGCGCATTAGCGCCGCCGAAACCGAAACCCGACACGCCGGCCACAGCCGTGCCGCTGTAGCGAGGCCAATCGCTGGCCGTGTCAGCGACCTTCAGGTGTTCCTTGTCGAAGTCAATGTAGGGGTTTGGGCCCGTGTAGTTGATCGACGGCGGAATCTTGTCGTTGCGGAGCGCAAGAACCATCTTTGCCAAGCTTGCCGCACCAGCAGCCGATTCCAGATGCCCCACATTGGATTTCACTGCACCCAATAGTGCCGGCTTATCGTCAGCACGGCCCCTGCCGATGACCCGACCCAGCGCGTCGGCCTCGATCGGATCGCCGAGAATGGTGCCGGTTCCATGCGCCTCCACGTAGTCGACAGTTCGGGGGTCGATGCCGGCGTCCTTGTACGCCTTGCGCAGCACCTCTTCTTGCGCGTCCGGATTGGGCGCGAGCATGCCGTTGGACCGGCCATCGTGGTTGACCGCACTGCCGGCGATGACTGCCAGGACGTCGTCGCCGTCACGGCGCGCGTCTGCCAATCGCTTGAGCACCAGCATTCCGCCGCCCTCGGACCGGGCGTACCCGTCGGCATCCTGCGAGAAAGACTTGATCCGGCCGTCGGGTGCCAGCACGCCGCCCACCTCATCGAAACCGACCGTCACCAGCGGGGTGATCAACGCGTTGACACCGCCGGCGACCACCACGTCGGCGTCACCTGCGCGCAGCGCTTTGACACCTTCGTGCACGGCGACCAACGACGACGAACAGGCGGTGTCGATGGCCATCGAGGGGCCACGGAAGTCGTAGAAGTAGGACACGCGGTTGGCGATGATCGAGCTCGCCGTGCCCGTGATCGCGTACGGGTGGGCGATCGAGGGGTCCGACATCGCCAGGAAGCTGTAGTCGTTGAGCGAGCTGCCGACGTAGACGCCGACGTCCGCGCCGCGCAGGCTGGACGCAGGAATCCTGGCTTGTTCCAGGGCTTCCCAGGTCAGTTCCAACGCCATTCGCTGCTGCGGATCGAGGTTGTCGGCCTCCATCTTCGACAGCGCGAAGAATTCGGCGTCGAATCCCTTGATGTCAGACAGATAGCCGCCGCGGGTGTGCGCCTTGGCGACCCGCTCAGCGATTCGCGGCTCGTCCAGGAACTCCGACCACCGTCCCTCCGGCAGATCGGTGATCGCATCACACCCATCCATGAGCGCATCCCACATTTCTTGGGCAGTGTTCATGCCCCCCGGGAAGCGGGTGGCCACGCCCACGATCGCAATGTTGAGGCGGCCCTCTTCGACGTCGTCTGTGTGGCGCGACCAGTCCTCGGCATCCAGTGCAGACGTATCTACTTCGGGTTCACCCTCGACGATGACGGTGGCCAGTGCCTCGATTGTCGGGTGCCGGAAAGCGATGGTGGCGGTCAGCGTCACCCCGGTGAGATCTTCTATGTCGCTGGCCATCGCGACGGCATCGCGCGAAGATAAGCCTAGCTCGACCATCGGTGCCGACTCGTTGATCGAATCAGGTGACTGCCCCGTGGCTTTGCCGATCCAGTTTCGCAACCATTCACGCATCTCGGACACGGTCATCTCAGGACCACCGCCGGTAGGGGCTGGTGTGTTACCCGGATCATCTTGTGCTTCAGCCATATTCACATTACCTCACGATCGACACGCGGCCTGGCGGCCGCAATCGAGCACGGCGGCCGATGGCCGCCGTGGCGTTGCTGTAGTTGAGTGTCAGTCCGTCTCATCGGGGAAAGCGTTGGCTATCGTGCCGCTGCGCAGGCTGCCGTCCAAATAGGCCGACCGGCAGGCGCGCCGGCCGATCTTGCCGCTCGATGTTCTCGGGATCGCACCGGCCGGGGTCAACAGAACGTCGCGCACCGTCACGCCGTGGCGTACCGCGATCGCGGCGCGGATGTCGTCGGCGATCGGGTCCATTTCGAGTTTGTGCGCACCGGGCGCCCGCTCTCCGACGATGACCAGTTGCTCTGAAGTGTCGTCGGGGTCACGTTTGAGGCCCGCGTGAGCGTTGTCGAACACCTCGTCGGGAAGCTGGTTGGCCGGCACCGAAAACGCCGCGACAAACCCCGTCCGCAGCGCCTTGGTCGACTCTTGCGCCGAGTGCTCAAGATCCTGCGGGTAGTGGTTGCGACCGTCGATGATCACCAGATCTTTCACGCGGCCGGTGATGTAGAGCTCACCCTCGTGATAAGCGCCGTAGTCTCCGGTGCGCACCCACGTCGCGTCGTCCTCGGTGTGCTCGGCGTGCGACGGGCTGGTGCGCGACTTGAGGATGTTGTGAAAGGTCACAGCCGTCTCTTCGGGCTTGTTCCAGTAGCCCGTGCCCATGTTCTGACCGCTGATCCAGATCTCACCGATCTCACCGTCGGGCAGCTCGGTGGCCGACTCGGCGTCTACGATGACCGCCCATTCAGCCACCCCGACGAGTCCGGCCGAGGCCTGCGCGACCGCGCTCGGCGAATCAGGGGGAGTTTCAACGAAACGGTGGTTGTTGAGCTCGGCCCGATCGACCGTGATGATCTTCGGCGACTCGTTGAAATGTGTAGACGATACGAACAGTGTGGCCTCGGCCAGACCGTAGGACGGCTTGATGGCCTGCGGCCGGAAACCGTACGGTCCGAACGCCTCGTTGAAGTTACGCACCGTGGCCGCCGAGATCGGTTCGCTGCCGTTGAGGAGCGCTTTCACGTTCGACAAGTCCAGCGGTGGCTCGCCCTCCTTGGGGAGGCCACGTATGGCAGCGTGGTCGAACGCGAAATTGGGTGCCGGCGAGATGACGCCGCCGGTGTCGTCGGGCTTGCGCGCCATCTCGCGGATCCAGCGGCTCGGCCGCCGAACGAATGCGGTGGGTGTCATGAAGGAGATGTAGTGGCCGATCACCGTGGGCAGCAGAACGGTGACAAGACCCATGTCATGGAAGAACGGCAGCCACGAGACTCCACGGTCACCTTCTTCGCCCTGCAACGCCTCGATGATCTGCACCACGTTGGTCGCGAGGTTCAGATGGGTGATCTCCACACCCGTCGGGATGCGCGTGGAACCCGAGGTGTACTGCAGGTAGGCGAGGCTGTCGCGTTCGACGTCGACCGGCTCCCAGGTGGCGCCGACGTCGTCGGGCACCGCGTCGACGGCGATCACCCGTGGTCTCTCCTTGGCCGGGCGGCTACGGAAGAACTTTCTTACTCCCTCGGCCGCCTCGGTGGTGGTGAGGATCGTGGAGGGGCTGCAGTCGTCGAGCACAGCATGCAGGCGGCCCACATGACCGGGCTCGGACGGGTCGAACAGCGGCACCGCGATCCGGCCGGAGTACAGCGTGCCAAAGAACGCGATGAGGTACTCGAGGTTCTGCGGGCAGAGGATGGCCACCCGGTCGCCCGGCTCGGTGACCTGCTGCAGCCGCGCCCCGATCGCCCGATTGCGGGCACCGAAGGCGGCCCAGCTCAGGTCCCGCTCGACGCCATCACGCTCGGTCGAAAAATCCACGAAACGGTACGCGAGCTTTTCACCGCGAACCTTCGCCCATCGTTCGACATGCTTGATCAAGTTCCCGTCGTCGGGGAACTTGATCAGCCCGTCCTTGATGAACGGGTTATGGAAGGCCATCGCACACACTCCAATCGAACGGGATCGGTAATCCCAAACCCCGGAAGGTCCTACCGGGAGGAAGACTGCCCACACCTGCGCCGCCGGACAACGCTCCCAACCTTACAATGCTCTTAACCTTCCCTTAACATTAGGCGACACCCTCACCTGGGCCAAATCAACCCGGTCACGTCTTAGCCATGTTTTGGCTGCGGGGCGTTATCAATCAGACCCCGCGCCCAGTTCAGTGTCCACTGCGTGGCCGGTACCCCGTCGAGATTCCAGAAATCCGGTGTTGCATACATCGCATGCACGGGTTGGCCCGCCCCACCGCTGAGCACCTCCAGTGTCTTGGGCAGCTCAGCGATGTTGAAGGCCGATTCGGGCGCCGCGCAGATCAGATCCCCGCGTGCGCAGATCTCGTACGTGCGATCATTGAGCATCCCGAACCCACCAGGCCGCGGGCCCGACATCGTCAGACCTAACGCCGAGAGCGTAGGTACCTCATGCAGCGTGATCTCCGCGCCCTGGCCCTCGGCGTTCGGCCCGGTTTCCTGACCAACATCTGCCTGGCGCCGGCCATCGGCGATGAGCATCACACCGAGCACCAGATCCTGGTCGACGGGGCCGCGGCCGTTACCGACGTCACTGGCGATATCACCGGCGATCACCGCGCCCTGCGAGAAACCGATCAGCACATAGCTGGTCAACGGGCAGCGATTATTCATGTCAGTCATCGCCTGCACCGCCGCGCGAGTGCCCTCGGCGCGGCTGTCGTTGTAGGACATCTGACCGTCCGATGACAGCGGGTTGTGGAACTGCGCAGTGTAAGGAACGGTGAACACTTCAAGGCGCTGCGGACTGAACTGTTGCCGAAGCGGGTTGGTGACGTTGAGCAAAAGGGCGGCCGGGAACTGCACCGGGTTGAAAGGGTCAAGTTGCAGGGAAGACTCCCACGTGCCGGGAATCGAGATCAGCTGAACATCTGCGCAGCTGGCGTCCTGAAACTCCGGGCGCGGATGCTTAATGCCAGGCTCAGCGGTAGGCGGGATCGCACTGGGTGGGATGGCGGTCGTCGGGGTGTCGGGCCGGCGTAAAACCACGATCACGATCGCCACGATCAGCACCACGACCAGGCCCACCGCCGCAGCAGCGAACAGCGCGAGAATTCGGTGGCGTTTCCGCCGGTTGGTCTTGGCCATTGAGTAGTTGTGCTCCTACCGGCAGAGTCGCTCTGTCGCGATCCGGATGTAGACGGCAGTCACAGAGCGCAGCCGACCCGCGGACGGCACCATCGCCTTCACGCCGTCGTGATTGTCGGGATCGCTGAGGTCGTTGCGCACCAGCGGCGCCACAAAGTCCCAAACCGCCTGGTCGGTCTGTCCTGCGGCGTGCGCGTGGCACACATAGGAGCCAATGCTCAGTGCAGTCAGGTCACTGGATGGCGTCACGCCGGCCGCATCTAAGGTGTCGAGGTAAGCACGCTGACCCGGGGTCACCACCGGGGCGGTGGACTGAAGATCTGAGAGCGAAGAGCCGGGGATCTGGCCGCTGGACTGGCCGTGCACCGGGGCGGTGTTCATCTGCGGGCCCATACCCAGCACTGTCTCGTCACTCGGCGAGCACCCCGTCAGCCAAGTCGCTGACGATGCCAGGAACAGTGACACTCCTGCCACACCCGTCATCGCTGACCTCAGCCCGTGCTCCACCCCTCCAAGGTACCGGCTGCCCACGGAGTATCCCGACAAGCGTTACCTGATTGTCGCAGCCAGGTCACCCGACATGGCAGCTAGCTGCCCGCTCCACGTACCCCAGTCGTGGTTGCCCGAGTTTGGGAACCCGAAGTGCCCGTTAATCCCGCCGATATTGCCGTAGTGCCCATAGAAAGTGCGATTGCTGCCCACAGCCTGAGCGCAGTAGCCGATCATCGCGGGCGGGTCGGTGCACGTCGTCGTGGTTGGGCTGAACACCCACAGCCGGGTGTTGTTGTCGACCATCCTCTGCATATGAGCGTTGGGGTCGTGCCACTTCCAGCGGCCCAGCTGCGCCGCACCCCACATCGCTTGGGTGTTCACACCGCCGAATTGAGCCATCCCCGCGGTGATAGCACCGTTGAGCGCGGTGGCCCCCGGGGTCAGGAACCCCGACATCGAACCGGCGTACCGGTAGCGGTCCGGGTGGAAGGTCGCCATGGTCACTGCTCCTGTACCGCCCTGGGCCACGCCGACGATGCCGTGCCCGCCCGCAGCCAATCCCTTGTTGGCCGACAACCAATTAGGTAGCTCGTCGGCAAGGAACGTTTCCCACTGCTTGCTGGGGTCCCGCTCCCAGTTCGTGTACATGCTCCACGCGCCACCAGCAGGGGCGGCCACGGAGATGCCGCGCCCGGCGAGGGTGCTCATGGCGTTGCCCGCGGTCACCCAGTTGCTGACGTCGGGTGCAGCGTTGAAGGCGTCGAGCAGAACCACCGCATGCGGTCCACCGCCCTGGAAAGCGACCGGGATCTCGCGGCCCATTGCCGCCGAGGGCACCATCAGAAACTCGACACCCGCGGCGCGGGCGGTCGGCGAACCGGGCGTCCACGGCTGCGAGGACACCGCACCCACCGACCACAGCGCTATTGCCAGCACTGCGGCCGCGATCATTCGAGTCAACGCATGCATCGGCCCCACCTCAATCCTTCATAACTCTGCTGTATCACGGTGTGACGTCGCCTGTCCCACCTAGCCTGTCCCACCTACGCAAAGTAGTGAATCACATCACTGCAACCGACCGGGGGCTAAAGCGATTGACGGCGGTGACCCCAGAGGGGATCACCGCCGTCAATATCGTCGTTGTGCAGTCGCGCTCCAGACTGGCTAGCCGCCGTCCACAGCAGCATCGACCGGCGCCGCCGGTGCCGACGGCTGCGGCACCGCACTGAGCACCCGCTGGATGTCGGGCTTCATCATCTGAAGCTGCTGGCCCCAGTAGCCCCAGCTGTGCGTACCGTTGGACGGGAAGTTGAACACAGCGTTCTTACCGCCCGCAGCGATGTACTCCTTCTGGAAGCTCTTGTTGGTACGCAGCGTGAAACTCTCAAGGAACTTCGCGTTGAACAGGTTGCCCGAGCTGGAGCCCGCGTCGAGCTCAGAGGGCTTGCCGTTGCCGCAGAAAACCCAGACACGGGTGTTGTTGGCGACCAGCTTGGCCATGTTGACCATCGGGTCGTTGCGCTTCCACGCACTGTCGGGATCCTCGGTCTTGCCCCACATGTCGTCAGCGTCGTAGCCGCCCGCGTCGCCCATCGACATGTTGACCAACATGGGCCACCAACCCTCAGACAAGTTGAGGAAGCCCGACAGCGAGCCCGCGTACTGGAACTGATTCGGGTGGTAGATAGCCAGCGTCATCGCGGTCGAACCTGCCATCGACAAGCCGACTGCAGCGTTGCGACTCGGATCCACGCCCTTGTTGGATGCCAGGTAGGCAGGCAACTCTTTAGTGAGGAATGTCTCCCATTTGTAGGTCGTGCAACCCTCGTTGCCGCAAGCAGGTTTGTACCAGTCACTGTAGAAGCTGGACTGTCCGCCGACCGGCATGATGACTGCGAGACCGGAGTCGAGGTACCACTCGAACGCGGACGTGTTGATATCCCAACCGTTGAAGTCGTCCTGCGCGCGCAGGCCGTCGAGCAGGTAAACCCCGGGCGCGTCAGGGCCGCCGCTCTGGAACTGGACCTTGATGTCTCTACCCATCCCGGCAGAGGGCACCATCAGGTACTCCACCGGCAGACCAGGTCGAGAGAAAGCCCCCGCAGTCGCCGAGCCGCCAGCAGCGCTGATCAGGCCTGGTACCACGGCTGCGGCGACGGCTACGACCGCGAGCCGGCGCCCCCACTTAGCGAGCATGTTCGGAAAGAGCTTCATGGTTAATCAATCCAATCTTTCGAGAATCCGCAACGGGCCAGCTGGAACAGTCCTCGCTCCGGGCCCGTTGCCCGTTTAGCCAACCACTAACTTTGTGGTGCTCTAATTCTTGGCCGCGAATCGCTCGCGGTCCTGTCGCATGTCATATCTGACTGACACGGTTGACCTATCACGAAAGCAGAAAACCCCGCCGGTCGGCAAATCGCCTGCCATTCAGGGGCCCGTTGGAGGTATGCCAGTGTAGGGCGGGTCAACCGTGTCCGGCACCGGCAGACCGCACCGCGCGAGCTCATACAACGGCACCCGGTCGATGCGGTATCGGGTGAATTTCGCAGCGTTCATCAGGTTCGACAGGAACCGTCTGGGCCCCATCGGAGCCCTGATCGCGGACATCGCCGACTCGGTCTCGGGGCACTTCAGGGCCGCCTCCGCCTGCCTGATCCAGTCTTCGTTCATATATGTCGGGACATATGGCGGCGTGTTCAGGAATGGGCCTTCGGCCACTACCCAGTCGGGGAATAGGTTCTTATCGTGACCGATTCGCCCACCTTCGATGCGCGCAGTGTGTGCGGCCAACGGATTTGCCAGGCCAATCGGGTCGATCACTCTGATATGGAGACCGACATTCATGCCGAGCATGCCGAGGTTGGTGAAAAACACTGTGTGAGGCGCTTTTCGGCCCTGCGAGGGTGCTGGCTCGGCGTCCGGCGGCGGCGGGATCGTCGGCACCACATCCCAGGTGTCATAGTCGCCAGCGGGTAGCAGCAGCGCACCGTCGGGAGTGTTCTGGATGGCGGCCACGACGGCACACATCCGCGGGTAATCGAGGTAATCGGCCGCCGTCAATGGGTGCGCATGCCCAGTCGCCTGCGCGTAGAAACGACGTTCATCGACGATGCCCGTATGGGTCACGCGGGTGGCGTCTGCGCCCATCCCGGGAGAATTGGCCGCCCACAACGCCCAGCCCGCCACCGCGAACCACAGGACGGCAGTGGCGCCGGCGTAGAGATAGCCCGCTCCGCGGGCCATCCGCGACCTGTCGGGCAACGTGATTGGGATCACTGAGACGGGCGCCACTAATAGGAACAGCGGCGTCAGTAGCACCCGGCCATGCATGAAGTCGCCACCTTGGCGGATCCAGTACACCGCCTGAAGGAAACCGCTGAAGAGCATGAAGGCCACCACCGCTCGCGGGCTCTGCACCGTCCGCGCCAGCCGACTAGAGCCGAGCGGCGATTGGCGAGTCGTCGATGCCGGCCGACCTAGCAGCAACATCACCATGACCGCCAGGCCGATCATCAGAACGGCCGGGGCCCACAGCAGATAGGGCTGATTGAAGTTGGCGAGGTAGACGAAGCCCTGCTGCCACTTGGACCCGGAGGCATCCTTGGCCAACGCGGTGCCTGGAACAAGCAGACCGTAGTACCCCATGCGGAAGATCTGATAAGCCACCGGAAGTAACCCGCCAGCGCCCACGATCAGCGCGCGTCGACGCCAATCCGGTGCCGCAATCAGCATCATGATCAGCGCGAGCCCGCCGACGAGCGCGAGCTCGGGCCGCACCAGCACGCTGAGCCCGGCGACCAACGCCAACGTAGCGTCGAAGGTCGGCGACCTTTGAGATGTCCGAGACCCGCTGCGGACCTGTGACCAGTAGACCATCATCCACCACAACAGGCCCAGATAGGCCAGCACCAAACCATTTTCGAGACCGGACGTGGCGAAGTCCCGCGCCGGCGGCACCGCGATGTAGACCAGCGCGCCCGCAGGCAGCAGCAGCGCAGGTCGGCCCGCGAGACTCGGCGCGTACAGCCTCGCGGCTCCAAGCATGAGCAGCGCCACGCCGAGCACGCTGAGCACCAGCGCAAACACTAAAGCGACGTACTCGAGCCGCGCAGGACTGGCTACGAACCCGCCTAAATAGATCAGATACGACCACATCGTGGAGGTGTTGGCCTCCACCCGCTCCCCGGCGTTGAAGACGGGACCATTGCCCACCAAGAGATTGCGCACCGTACGCAAAACGATCAAGCCGTCGTCGGCGATCCAACGTCGCTGCCAGGCACCCCAACCAAACAGCACGGACACCACCGCAACACTCGCCCAGAGACTGATTCGAGCCGAGACGTCGTAGGGAAAGGCGGGCCAACGGGACAGCCGGCCCGCCAACGCGATGGTCAGTGGGCCCGCAGCAGGGTCGCTGGGGCGCTCAGCTGAGGAAGACTGC
>DAOUYK010000312.1 GCA_030666145.1 Mycolicibacterium sp.
GTAGAGCGTTACTCGGTTGTCAGCGACGACGGCACAACGATTCCGTTGAGCTGGTATTCCCGCGCCGATTCCACCGAACCTGGCAGTGCCGTGCTGTACATCCATGGCGGTGGGATGATCATGGGGCTGGAGGAACTCGGCGACATGTACGAGTCGGGGGTGCGGCGCTATGTGGCTGACTCCGGGGTACCGATGCTGGTCGTCGACTATCGGCTTGCCCCGGAGTTTCCGCATCCGGTCCCGGTTCAAGATTGCTATGCCGCGCTGTTGTGGTTGGCTTCGCATGCGGGGGAGCTGGGAGTGGACCCAGCACGGCTGGCAGTGATGGGGGACAGCGCCGGCCGCGGAATACCCACGGAGCTGCACCTGCACCCCCGGATGCCCGCACGCATTCGAGGCGCTGGCGCCCAACGCGCCGGTATCCCAACGCGCCGCCGCCAACCGGGTCCGCCGGCTCTGCTCGCTGTAGGCGGCGACTTACCGGTGATCGCTCAGCAGATCTTGATCTATCCCGGACTTCGGTTGGTTGGATGCGTCCCCAGACGTGGTGTAGGTAGGTTCGACGTGTCGGCAGGGATGCGGTGGGCCATCGCGCGAGTCTCTGTGCTGAAACCGCGAAGACCCACTGGCTAAGCCAGCAACCCGAATTGCTGCCGGGTGTCGGTATATCCGATACGTTGCTGAATTGGGCAGGCAACTGAACCAAAAACTGAAGGGAGTTCACCGATGGATGCGGACGTCATCGTGGTCGGAGCTGGACTTGCCGGCCTGGTCGCCACCCACGAACTGACCAGTCGCGGAAAGAGAGTCGCATTGGTCGATCAGGAGAACGCGGCCAACCTCGGCGGCCAGGCGTTCTGGTCTTTCGGCGGGCTGTTCCTGGTCGATAGTCCCGAGCAGCGCCGGATGGGTATCAAGGACTCCCTGGAATTGGCGTGGAATGACTGGCGGGGTAGTGCCCAGTTCGACCGGGTCGACGACGAAGACGCATGGGCGGTCAAGTGGGCCCGCGCCTACGTCGAGTTCGCCGCCGGGGAGAAACGCTCGTGGGTGCTCGGGCATGGCATCAAGTTCCTTCCGACCGTTGGGTGGGCCGAGCGCGGTGACCTGCGTGCCGATGGACACGGCAACTCCGTTCCTCGGTTTCACGTCGCCTGGGGCACTGGCACGGGCATTGTGGAGCCGTTCGTCAACTCCGCACTGGCGGCCGCCGAGCGGGGCCAGATCATTTTCCACCACCGGCACCGTGTCGACGAGTTGATCATCAGCGATGGCAGGGCCACGGGTGTGCGGGGCGCCGCACTGGCACCGGACAACTCACCGCGCGGCGTTCAATCCAACCGAAATCCTCTGAACGACTTCGAGTTGAGTGCGCAGGCCGTCATCGTCACCACCGGAGGAATCGGCGGGGACCACGAGATTGTGCGCCACAACTGGCCGCAGCGGATGGGCAGCGCCCCGACGTCGATGATCACCGGGGTGCCGGCATACGTCGATGGGCGAATGCTCGACATCGCCGCCGCCAGCGGGGTTCGTCTGGTCAACCGAGATCGGATGTGGCACTACACCGAGGGCGTGCAGAACTGGGACCCGATCTGGCCGGGGCACGCCATCCGGATCTTGCCGGGGCCGTCGCCAATGTGGTTCGACGCTTTGGGGCGGCGACTGCCGCAGCCGTACCTTCCCGGCTATGACACCCTCGGCACCCTACGTTACCTGCGTACGACCCCGGACATCAGCGAATATGACTACAGCTGGTTCATCCTCACCCAGAAGATCATCGAGCGAGAGTTCGCGCTGTCAGGGTCGGAGCAGAACCCGGACATCACCAACAAGGAACGCGCAGGGGTCCTGAAAGGCCGACTGCTGAGCAAGGGTGCGCCGGCACCAGTGGAGGCGTTCAAGAAACACGGCGCGGACTTCGTGGTCGCTGACAACCTCGAGGACCTCGTGGTGAAGATGAACGCGCTCACCGACGAACCACTTCTCGACATCGGAACCATTCGAGCGCAGATCGAGGCGCGCGATCTTCAGATCGCTAACCCTTATTCGAAAGACGCTCAGGTACAAGGGATCCGCAACTCACGGCGCTACATCGGAGACCGGATTGGACGTACCGCGGCACCGCACCGCATCCTCGACCCTGCGGCGGGACCGCTCATCGGAGTGAAGTTGCACATCCTTTCCCGCAAGACGCTGGGCGGTATTCAGACCGACCTGTCCTCGCGCGCCCTGGGCAACGACGGGGTCCCGATCGATGGCCTTTACGCCGCGGGCGAGGTGGCCGGCTTCGGCGGGGGCGGTCTGCACGGGTACAACGCACTGGAGGGGACGTTTCTGGGCGGCTGTCTGTTTTCGGGTCGCACCGC
Source organism: Mycolicibacterium sp. (assembly GCA_030666145.1). GTDB lineage: Bacteria > Actinomycetota > Actinomycetes > Mycobacteriales > Mycobacteriaceae > Mycobacterium. The sequence continues at coordinate 2,370 of DAOUYK010000312.1, forward strand.
GGGTCGATCCGCGGCTGTTGCACTTTGATAGTCGTTTTCGGGCGAGTTGCGAAGAGGTAGGCCGGTAGTCGTCATCACACCCTGAACGGCCATGTGTTTCCTCGAGATTCGGGCTGGTCAGTCATCAGTGCGCCGCCCAGATATCTTCCAGGTAGCGATTTCGCCGCACGCTGCTCCTCGAGCCACGCCACGCCCTCGGCCGCTGACACTCCGGTGTGTTGTTGGTAAATCTCGGCGTAGGCGTCTCGTAATGCGGGCGCGACTGTGTCCGCGCCACCGAAGACATAGGTGATGGCGCCGCGTTCGGTCAGCTCGAGAATCCGGTCTGCATGGGCGCGCACGGCATCCTGGGCCCGGCCACCATTGCCGTCCTGGATACTCATATGCAACCCTAGGGTCTCGGTGCCGTATTGCTGGGTTCAGGCACAGGTTGGACAGAAGGTGCTGCGAAATCCGGCACGGTTCGTCTATTGCAGTCCGTCGAGCCGGGAAAATTGCGCCAATTGCGCTGCAGCGACCGAGTTTGCGTCGGCCACGAGGTCGGAGAATCGGAAGTTGGCGATTTTGGTGATCTCGATGAGCGCGAACGCCTTTTCTGTGGCCGGTGAGTTCTCCATCCGCGACGGGCCGTTGCGCAGTAGCTGGTCGAACCGATCGGTGTCGCGGACGCAGATCACCAGTGGGAATCCGAAGCGTTCGCGGTAGGCGCTGGCCAGTTGCACTACCTCGTGGTCGTTCTCGATGAGGTTGGACAACGCCTCCTGGTCGGCGGTAAGGGGTTTGGCTGTTTCGTCCTGGGCTCCGAGGTCCGGGAAGGCCCGGATCAGCTCCAGCTGCTGGTCTGGCGATCCGCTGAGCACCGCGATCTGAAAGGCCCCCCGCAGCGCCCTGGCGTCGGGGAACGGCCTCTGCTCGGATACGCCTTCGATCACCCACGGCACTTCTTGAA
>DAOUYK010000326.1 GCA_030666145.1 Mycolicibacterium sp.
TATGTGCAGGGCGCCACCATCGACTTCGTCGACACCATAGAGAAGCAAGGCTTCATCATCGACAACCCGAACGCCGCGGGGTCCTGCGCCTGCGGCGACTCGTTTAACTGACGCTCGGGATTGATCTGCATCGAGCTGACACCGCACGTCTAATCTCAGTACTGACCGGCCGACCGCAGCAAGTATTGGCATACCAGCGCTCGGTTGTCCTGATATAGCAGCTGGGCAATGGCGGGGCATGGACGCCGACGTTCTGGTGGTCAGGATGAGAAGCGCTCTGTAACGAAGAGATTGTGACGCGCGGTTCTGTGGGAGCCCGGGGGCGAGATTCCCCGGGCCATCCGAGGTTAAGTTGTGCGCGTGACACCTCGCGCCGTCCTGGTTACCCCACTGTCGGGGCCGCTGGCCAGATTCGGGAAAACTGGGGCGAACGCCCTGGCTCTCTGGGCCGAACGTTCCGCAGTAACTCTGGAGGTCATCGACGCTTACCCCTCCGCGGCGTCCGCGATAGGGGCCGCAGAGGCTAGCCGGCCCGACGTGGTGTTCGGGCCCTACGGTTCGGGGCCGGCGCTGGCGGCTGCGGCCGCCAGCGAAGGGGTCGTCTGGAATCAGGGTGGCGCCACTGCCCGGCTGGCGCGCCCGGCGTATCCGCGTGTCGTGAACGTGGAGTCTCCGGCGTACCGCTATTTGGCCGCGGTGCTCGAGACTTTTGCCGCTGACGGTCTTGGTGAGGGGTCGGAGGTGGTAATAATGTACGTCGACACGGGGTTCGGCCGCGAGGTGGCTGAAGGGGCGTCGGTGGCGGCCCGGCGACTCGGTCTCTTGGGGCGGTCGGTCACTTTTCGGCCGGGCCGGGCCAGAGACGTGCTGACGCAAGTCCCGGCGGGCGATGTGCTGTTATCGGCCGGATCCTTCTACGATGACGTCGCCATCGCGCAGTGGGTCAGCGAACGTCGTTGGCGCGCAGTTGGAATGGTCGCCGCCGGAGTCGATGAGCTCCGGCGCGCCATCGGTGATCGCGTTGAGGGGCTCTACGGACCGTGCCAGTGGTTCGACGACGGGACAGATGATCCCATGGACGGACCCAACAGCGAATGGTTCACCCACTGTTACCGGGACGCGAACGGTTCGGAGCCACCCTACCCGGCTGCTGCGGCCTTCGCCGCGGGTGTCGTTTGGCAGCGCTGCGTGAAGGAGGCTGGAACTGTTGAATCCGTGCCGGTGCGGGCCGCATCGCAACAACTCGACACCACCACCTTGTTCGGTAGGTTTCGTGTAGACCCGGTCACCGGGGTGCAAACCGGCCATCAGATTCGCGTCGTTCAGTGGCGAGGCGGACAGCGGGTGTTGGTTGATCGGCCGATTCGTCAGACGTGAGTGTCGAAGTCACATCAGCTCTTGCAGGGTTCGGCGTATCGGCGCGCAGCACTGGGCTGAGGTCGCTGGCATCGAGGTTCGCGCCATTCACGCCAAACTGCAGCGCCAAGCAATGCGGCATCCGGACCGGGAAACCCCTCGGTGGGTGGGGAGGCGACAGCGACCCGGCGGACGTTGCGGAGCCGGGTGTCGTTGCGGGGCCCTCGATCTAGCCACCCCGGGTATGCATTTCCAGATGGGGATCGCTCTTGAGTTTGCTCAACGGCAGAAACACGCCGCGCTCGCGTAACGCTAGGCGGCTCTCAGCTCCTCGGCTCGCCCGACCTCGCCACCCATTGTTGACGATCTGCAGAAGTTCGTCGTGGGTTGCCCCCGCGCGCAGTGGATTCCGAAGGTTTGTTCCGGACAGTGCATACAAACAATGCTGCCAAATTCCGTCGGCAGTCAAGCGTGATCGGTCGCAGGTCGCGCAGAAAGGCTCGGTGGTCGAAGCGATGATACCGAAGGTCGCGCCGTCGGGCAGGGCGAAGCGATTCGCTGGTGCGGAATCGAGTTTCGGAAGTGCTTCGACATTCCCGTACATCTTCTTCATTATCGCCAGAATTTCTGTCTTCGGAACGACCTTTTCGGATGTCCAACGAGTGGCTCCACCGACATCCATGTACTCGATGAATCGAACTTCGGCGTCGACGGCTCTGCCGAACTCGATTAGGTCGCTCAACTCGTCTTCGTTGACTCCACGCATCACGACCGTGTCGATCTTGGTGTTGGCGAATCCCGCTGCCGCGACAGCCCGAATTCCGTCGATGATCTTGGCATGGCTGCGGCGCCGACTCAACGCCTCGAACCGCGCAGGATGCAACGTGTCCAGACTGATCGTGACTCGGCGCAGGCCGGCGGCACGCAGTGAGTCCACGCGATCCGCCAACAGCACCCCGTTGGTGGTGATTGCGAGATCGTCCAAACCGGATGCGACGGCGAGTTTTTCGGCGATCACTTGGATGATCTGCGGAAGATCGGGACGGATTAACGGCTCCCCGCCGGTAAGACGGACTTTCCTGACGCCCGCGGCAGCAAACACATCGATAATGGTGCTGATCTCATCTACGGCCAGCAGGTCACGCTTCGGCAACCAGACGTAGTGCTCCTCAGGCATGCAATACTGGCAACGCAGATTGCATTGGTCAATAACAGACAGTCGCAAATCGCGCATCGGACGGGCTAATTTGTCGACTAGCCTGGTGGAACCCGACTCGTGTGAGAGCACACCACCACCTCCGTGGGATCGCCTCCCCTAGAAACTGAATCACCCCGGCGAGTCGGGTCACTTTGTTTCTGAGCGCCCGACCGGATGGTGGGGCTGGGTTACAGCGTAGTAGGCCTCGATTTTTCACGGGTCGAGCTTTGGGGCTGAGGG
>DAOUYK010000061.1 GCA_030666145.1 Mycolicibacterium sp.
CAGAATGCTGCCCCAGGCTGCAACGACGGTAATGCTGCACGCCCAGGCGCCGACCCGCCAACTCGGGTTGCGCAACTTCTTCAGTGGACCACCTAGATTGCTCAGCCCGTCGGACAGCATGAACCGGGCCACCCGGGTACCCGCGTCGACCGTGGTCAGAATGAACAATGCCTCGAACATGATCGCGAAGTGGTACCAGAGCGACTTCAGACTGGCACCGCCGAACACCTGCTGCAGAATCTCAGACATGCCGAATGCGAGTGTCGGTGCGCCGCCGGTGCGGGCCACGATCGACTCTTCTCCGACGCGTTGGGCGGCTTCGGCGATCTCTTGCGCGGTGACCGGGGCGCCGGTCAGGCCGAGACCGTTGACGTAGTCAGCCGCCGTTTGCGCAGTGGCGCCAGTTGAGGCCGAAGGTGCGTTCATCACGAAGTACAGGTGCGGGTTGAGTATCGCCGCGGTAATCAGGGCCATGATCGCGACGAACGATTCGGTCAACATGCCGCCGTACCCGATGAGCCGCATCTGGCTTTCCTTCTCCAGCAGCTTCGGTGTGGTCCCCGAGGAGATCAGTGCATGGAAGCCCGAGAGCGCACCGCACGCGATGGTGATGAACAGAAAAGGAAACAGCGACCCGGCGAACACCGGGCCGGTGCCGCTGGTGGCGAAAGTGGAGATCGCTGGAGCCTCCATCAATGGGCGCGCGATCAGGATCCCGACGGCCAGCAGTGCGATTGTGCCGACCTTCATGAATGTCGACAGGTAATCGCGGGGTGCTAGCAGCAGCCACACCGGCAGGACTGATGCTGTCAGGCCATAGATCATGATGCACCACGACAAGGTCACCTTGGACAGCGTGAACCAGTCAGCACCCCAGGCGGTCTCGGCCACCCAGCCGCCCGAGACCACCGCTAGCAGTAACAGAACTACGCCGATCAGTGAGACTTCTGAGACCCGGCCCGGCCGCAGGAACCGTAGATACAGCCCCATGAAGATGGCGATCGGAATCGTCATGGCGATGGAGAACACGCCCCACGGGCTCTCGGCGAGGGCGTTGACGACCACGAGCGCCAGGACCGCGAGCAGGATCATCATGATGACCAGCACGCCAACGATGGCCGCGGTGCCACCGATAGCCCCAAGTTCATCGCGCGCCATCTGACCCAGTGAGCGTCCGCGGCGGCGGACCGAGATCGAGAGCACAAGGTAGTCCTGGACGCAGCCGGCGACCACCGCACCGATGATGATCCAAATCGTGCCGGGCAGGTAGCCCATCTGCATGGCCAGCACCGGGCCTACGAGCGGGCCCGCACCGGAGATCGCGGCGAAATGGTGACCGAAGAGCACTCGCCGGTCGGTGGGCATGTAGTCGGTGCCGTTCTCGAAAATCTCTGCCGGCGTGGCATTGTCGTCGCGCGGGCGGACAACTTTCATCTCGATCAAACGGGCATAGAAGCGGAATCCGATGACGTAGGTGCAGATCGCGGCGATGACGAACCAGACCGCATTGATGGTCTCGCCGCGGAAGAACGCGATGACCGTCCAGGACACCGCTCCGAGCACAGCGATAGCCGCGAAGATGATCCTGTGCCTGGTGGTGATCGACGACCGATCGATGATCGCGACCGGCGGCAGTGTCTTGTCCCTACGGACAAAGGTGATGTCGCCGTTGCGTTCTTCGATGCGTTCCGCCGATGGTGCGGCTGGTGTGGTCACGGTTCCTCCTCATCGCGGGACCTTACGCTGGATCACAAGCCTGCGTTGATCCGTGCACCCGCCAAACTAGGGATGGAGCGAACCCTGGTGCGGCGAAGTCAGCCTCCGGCGCGGCTATGTCGCCGGTTGCGGGCGCGCTGGCCTCACTTGACTGCGAAGGTGGTCGAAGGCCAGCCCGTCGCGCCGTTGGGCACCACACTGGCCCGCTCGGAGGTCTGCGTATATCCGGTGTTGTCAGTCGCACGCACAGTGATCTCGTGGTTCCCGGGCTCCTGGGCATACCAGTCGAAGCTCCAGAGTCGCCAGGTGTCGTCGGAGTAGCTTGCGCCCAATTCGGCTGGCTGCCAGTCGCCGGTGTCGATCTGGACTTCGACTTCGCGCACACCGCGGCCCTGTGCCCACGCGACACCGCCGAACTTCACGGGGCCGACCGGTACGTGTTGACCGGCTCGCGGTACGTCGATGCGGGACTCTGTCTTGATCGGCCCGTGCGCTGACCATCCGCGTTGGGTCCAATAGGCTTTCGCGCGGTCGAAGCGGGTGAGCTCCAAGTCGACCACCCATTTGGTGGCCGAAACATAGCCGTAGAGGCCTGGAACGACCAGTCGTGCAGGATATCCGTGTTCGACGGGCAGCGGCTCGCCGTTCATGCCAATCGCCAGCAACGCGTCCCCTGCGGTGAGTGCTTCTATAGGGGTGCCGGCGGTCCATCCGTCGGTTGACATCGACAGCACCATATCGGCATCGGGTTGTACGCCAGCGTCTGCGAGCAGATCCCGCACGCGGTAGCCGATCCACGCGGCATTCGAAATCAGTTCGCCCCCTACCGGATTCGATACGCACGTCAGCGTTACCACGTCCTCAACGACCTCGAACCGCTTCAGATCCTCAAAACGGTAGGTCACTTCCCGGTCGACCAGTCCGTGGATCCGCAGCTGCCAGTTGTCGCGACTGAGCTGGGGCACAGTCAGCGCGGTGTCGATGCGGTAGAAGTCGGCGTTGCTGGTGACGAACGAGGGCAGCTCAACGCCTTTCGGCTGCACTGAGGCAGGTATCGGAGGGGCCGGGATGTCGACGCGCGGGAGCGCGAAGTCCTGGCGATCTCCGGCGACAGAGGACTTCAGCCTGCTGATCACGACGCCCGCGACACCGCTGGCAGCACCGGCGGCGAACAAGCCCAGTGCCACTAGAGACAGCCGTCTGCCGCGGTCGGGCGCCTCCGGTTGTTCCGGAACCGGTACCGAGTCGCTGAATCGCTGGGAGACCAACAATCGGAGCACGGCCACCCCGCAAACCGCACCCACTATCGTCGGCACGATGTCCACGAGCGTGGCGCCGGTTCGTGACAGCACCGCGGCACATCCGGCTACGCCGGCGGCTGCGATCATCGCGCTTCCCACCGGTCGGCGGGCAGACTCGACGATCCCCGCCAGCGCCGCGAGCACGCCGATGACGATGAGCACGAGCACGCTGAGAACCAGCTTGTCAGAGGTACCGAACGTCTGAATGGCCCATTCTTTGATCGGACCGGGAGTCAGGTCGATCACAGAGGATCCGACGGCGGTGCGGACGTCGGCCTCTGGTCCGAATGCGGCGGCGACTAGTTGGGCCACGCCTACCGAAACGGTAGCTGCCGCGATACCGCCCATCGCTCTGACGCCCAGCGTGCTCATGTTGACCAAACTACCGCTGCGATGAACCTGAAACTCTTACCGAAAGATGTCATCTGCGAGGTCGTCGGACAGATCTAACTTTGCTGCCATGGCCGGTGTCCAAATCGCATGCCGGCGATGGTTACCGCGAACGTTCGGCGACCTACCAATTCGGCGATGCGCTTTAACGCAGTGGTCGCAAGACGATGGGCATGCCGTCGACCGGAACCGACATGCCACCGTGGTCGTAGTGCGGCTGGTAGCCCGGATGGACGAGCTCCAGCCGATATTTGCGCAGCAGTCGGTGCATCACGGTCTTGATCTCCAACTGTCCGAACACCATGCCGATGCATTTGTGGGCGCCGCCGCCGAAAGGGGCGAACGCGTAGCGATGGTTCTTGTGCTCATTTCGGGGTTCGGCGAACCGCGCCGGATCGAATTTTTCGGGATCGGTCCATAACTCGGGTAATCGATGATTGATCGACGGCCAGGTCATGATTGGGGTGTCGGCCGGGATGTAAAAGCCCATCAGCTCGGTGTCGCGGATCGCCTGGCGGAAGTTGAACGGCAGCGGGGTCTGCATCCGCAGGGCTTCGTTGATCACCAGATCGTAGGTCTCGAGCTTCTCTAACGCTTCGATGTCGAGTGGGCTGTCGCCGATCCGCTCGGATTCCTCGCGGCATTTGTCTTGCCATTGCGGGTTGGCCGCCAGTTGGTAGGCCATTGTCGTCAGCGTTGACGTCGACGTATCGTGGGCGGCCATCATCAAGAAGATCATGTGACTGACCACGTCGGAGTCGGTGAAGCTCTGGCCGTCTTCATCCTGGGAATGACACAACACGCTGAACATGTCTGTGCTCTCCGAGCGCCGCTTTTCGGCGATGCGCGCGTTGAAATAGTCTTCGAGCGTCTTGCGGGCGCGAATGCCGCGCCACCAGGCCAGCGGCGGCACTGGCTTGCGCACGATCGCGTTCCCCGCCCGCGTAGTGGTGGTGAACGCCTCGTTGACAGTAGTGACCAGCTCCTTGTCAGTCCCGGCCTCGTGTCCCATGAACACGACCGAGGCGATGTCGAGGGTTAGTTCTTTGACCGCCGGATGGAACAGAAATCGAGGATCGTCGGCCACCCAGTCATGGGCGATCACGGCCGAAGCCACCGCATCGATGTGCTCGACGTATCCGGTTAATCGGCTGCGGGTGAACGCCTCCTGCATGATCCGACGGTGGTACATATGGTCGTCGAAGTCGCGCAACATCAAACCGCCCTCGAAAAACGGTCCGATCACGGGATCCCACGCCTTCTGTGAGAAGTCTTTGTTTCGGTTCGACAACACTGCCTGGGTCGCATCGGGACCCAGCGCTAGGACAGCGTTGAGCACCGGAGAGCCCGAATAGTGGATCGGTCCGTGCTTGCGGTACTGATGCAGGACGAAATCGGGACCGCCGCGGAACAACTCGATCATGTGGGCGAACACAGGTAGTCCGTTATCGCCCGTAACGGCTTTGAGGCCGCTGCCCGCCGGAGGCTGTGCCAGGACGACCTTCTTCCATTCGTGCTCGAGCAGCCGCTTCTCGAGCGCGCCCATGCCGGGGACCGTGACCGGTGTCGGCTTCAAGCGCCGTTTCGCCTGGTCAAGCAGATAGTCCTTGGTGTTGATCGTCGCCATCGAACGCTCCTGAACAGCCATGCTGTGGTGGATGTCACCCGTGGCCTAATCCTGATAGGTCGACTTGACGCATGTCAAGTTTTGATTGCAGCGAGTCGCGATGCAAAGGTCTACTGGCATGACCGCCGTACCATCAAGTCCTCCGCAGGAGCGCCGCAGTCGCGGTGACCGGCAACGCGATGCAATCGTCACCGCGGTCCGTGAGCTATTGCAGGAACGCTCGTTTGCCGATCTCTCTGTCAGCGCCATCAGCGAGCGTGCCGGCGTAGCCCGATCCGGCTTTTATTTCTACTTCGACTCGAAGTATGCGGTGCTAGCGGTGATCGTCGCTGACGCCATGGCCGAACTCGACGAGCTCACCCACGATTTCGCGCCGCGAGAGCCAGGGGAGTCGCCATCGGACTTCGCCAAACGCATGGTCGGCTATGCCGCGATCGTGTTCTCGATGCACGATTCGATCATGAGCGCGTGCAACCTGGCGCGAAACACCGACGCCCAGATCCGCGAGATCATGGATGACTTTCAAGACACCGTGATCGACAAGATCGTCGGGCTGGTCAAAGACGACACGGGCGCGCGCCCGGTGTCCACCGACCTCGTCGCGCTGGTGCGCACGTTGATTGCCATGACGTCCATGACGCTTGCTCACGACAGTGCATTCGTCGGCCGCAATCAGGGTGCCGCCGGTGCCGTCGAAATCGTCGAGCGGCTGTGGCTCAGCGCCCTATGGGGTGGCCCCGACAGCGGCGAGTAGTCAGGACCACTCAGGCAACGGCCAGGTGGGCCGGCGGGGCGAGGTCTGTGGCGCCCGAAAGGCGCGCCGGTAGTGTCGCCGTCATGGCGCAGCAGACTGGGTTCGACGGGGGTTTTGCTGGCAAGCGGTGTTTTCTCACCGGTGCCGCCAGCGGCATTGGACGTGCGACCGCGCTGAAACTGGCTGGCGACGGAGCCGAGCTCTATCTGACCGATCGCGACGCCGCGGGACTGGAGGTGACGGTTGCCGACGCGCACGCACTCGGTGGCGTGGTCGCCGCGCATCGAGCCCTGGACGTCTCCGATTATGACGACGTGGCCGCTTTCGCGGCGGATATCCACGCCACCCACCCGGCGATGGACGTGGTGTTGAACATCGCCGGAGTGTCGGCGTGGGGCACTGTGGACCAGCTCGCCCATCAGCACTGGAAATCCATGGTCGATATCAATTTGATGGGCCCGATTCACGTCATCGAGACCTTCGTGCCGCCGATGATGGCGGCCGGCCGCGGCGGGCATCTGGTGAACGTCTCGTCGGCGGCCGGGCTGGTGGCCCTGCCCTGGCATGCCGCGTACTCCGCCAGTAAGTACGGCCTGCTCGGGTTGTCGGAGGTGTTGCGCTTCGACCTGCACCGGCACCGCATCGGCGTATCGGTGGCGGTGCCTGGTGCGGTGAAAACACCTCTGGTGGAATCGCTTCATATCGCGGGCGTTGACCGCGAGCATCCTCGCGTGCAGTTCTGGACGAATCGGTTCGTCAGCCACGCGGTGTCACCGGAGTTGGCCGCCGAGAAGATACTCCGTGGCGTCGTCAGGAACCGGTACCTGATCTACACCTCGTCCGACATTCGCGCGCTTTATCTGTTCAAGCGCACAATGTGGTTGCCCTACAGCATGGCGATGAAGCGCGTCAACGTCCTGTTCACTCGGGCGCTGCGGCCCAATCCCACACGGCGTCTGTGAGGGGGTGCCACAAGCATGTCAGATAAATCAGGGGTCAAGATATTGGTTCTGGTCGGAAGTCTGCGCGCGGCGTCGATCAACCGCCAACTTGCCGAACTAGCTGTCGAGACGGCGCCGGCAGGTGCGACGCTCGAGCTGTTCGACCAGCTAGGAGAGTTGCCTTTCTACAACGAGGACATCGACAACGATTCCGCACTCGCTGGGGTGGCCGAACCTGTCGCTGCCCTGCGCGCGGCAGCCGCGCACGCCGATGCGGCCTTGGTCGTGACCCCCGAGTACAACGGCAGCATTCCGGGCGTGCTCAAGAACGCCATCGACTGGCTCTCTCGGCCATTCGGCAACGGCGCATTGAAAGGCAAGCCGCTGGCGGTCGTGGGGGCCTCGCAGGGACGGTACGGAGGAGTGTGGGCCCATGACGAGACGCGTAAGTCGTTTGGCCTCGCCGGCTCGCGGACCGTCGAGGGGGTCGAGCTGTCCATCCCGGCGGCGTCGCTGAACGGCAAGCATCCGCGCGAGCACCCTGAGGTCCGTGAGCAGCTGGGTGGGGCGATTGGCAGACTGATCGCCGAGGTCGGCTGAGGCATTGAATATGGGGCGATGAGTTGCAGAGCCCCCTAAAAGCTACGTGAAACGGCGGCCGGGCAGTTTGCTGGCGATAGCTGGATAGCCGCTGCAGGACCGCGATGGTGTCGTTGGTTGCGGGTAGACCGAGTAGGTCGTGGGCCGTAAGGGCCGACACGCGTGGATGTGACGTACGACACGCCGGACGGACCGGCGTACTAATGCTTACGACCTGGGAGTTTCAAGAATGTTATTCGGAACATCTTGTATCAAGCCTGATTATCAGACACCAGGTGTAGTGTTTTGAACACCGACAGACCCCCAGGATACGGAGGTCGGCCGGAGCCGAGAGGGCCGGCGATGTCAGTTTTCCGACACCCCGGATCGCGGCCCGGGCGGCCCGGAATTTTGTAGGCCTGCGGGTCGCTGAAACTTAGCGGCATGCACCATCTGACCAGTTGCCAGTCCTCGTACCACCCACGTCCCGTAGAGGAGCCGTACCGCAGATGACTCAGCCCGCCCCGTCCCCCGTCACCGTGTACACCAAGCCCGCATGTGTGCAGTGCAATGCCACGTACAAAGCCCTGGACAAGTTGGGCGTCGCCTACGAGACGGTCGATATCAGCCTAGACAGCGAGGCCCGCGATTACGTCATGGCGTTGGGCTACCTGCAGGCTCCCGTGGTGGTAGCCGGCAGCGACCACTGGTCGGGTTTCCGGCCCGACCGGATCAAGTCGCTCAGCGGTGCGGTCGCGGTGACGGCCTGAGAGCCAACGCCAAGCGGCTGCCCGGAAGGACAACAGAGGACTGAAGGGGTTTTCTATGAGCAACCTCGTCTACTTCTCGAGCGTGTCCGAAAACACCCACCGTTTCGTCGAGAAGTTGGGCCTGCCCGCGACCCGGATCCCGCTGCATGGGCATATCGATGTCGATGAGCCCTACGTTCTGGTGCTACCCACTTACGGGGGTGGGCGGGCCACACCGGACACCAACGGCGGCGGCTATGTGCCCAAGCAGGTCGTTGCGTTCCTCAACGACGAACACAATCGGTCGTTGATCCGCGGAGTCATCGCCGCCGGCAACAACAACTTCGGTGCGGAGTTCGGCTACGCGGGCGATGTCATCTCGCGCAAATGCGGGGTGCCGTACCTGTACCGCTTCGAACTGATGGGAACCCCCCAGGACGTCGAAGCCGTCCGTGCGGGCTTAGAAAACTTCTGGAAGGAACAGACGTGTCACCAACCGTCACAGCTACAGAGCCTGTAACCACCGGCGTGCACACCGCGCATCTTTCCGGGGCGGACGAGCTCGATTACCATGCGCTGAACGCGATGCTGAATCTGTACGACGCCGACGGCAAGATTCAGTTCGACAAGGACCGGGAAGCTGCCAATCAATACTTCCTGCAGCACGTCAACCAGAACACGGTGTTCTTCCACAACCAAGACGAGAAACTCGACTACCTCGTTCAGAAGAACTACTACGAGCGCGAGGTGCTCGACCAATACTCGCGTAACTTCGTCAAGTCGCTACTGGACCGTGCATACGCCAAGAAGTTCCGGTTCCCGACGTTCCTAGGTGCGTTCAAGTACTACACCAGCTACACGCTGAAGACGTTCGACGGTAAGCGCTACCTCGAACGCTTCGAGGACCGGGTCGTAATGGTGGCGCTGACATTGGCCGCCGGTGACACAGGACTGGCTGAGAAACTGGTCGACGAGATCATCGACGGCCGGTTCCAGCCGGCCACTCCGACGTTCCTCAACTCGGGAAAGAAGCAGCGCGGCGAGCCGGTGAGTTGCTTCCTGCTTCGCATTGAAGACAACATGGAGTCCATCGGTAGGTCGATCAACTCGGCACTGCAGCTGTCCAAGCGCGGCGGCGGAGTTGCGCTGTTGCTGACTAACATTCGTGAACACGGCGCGCCGATCAAGAACATCGAGAACCAGAGCTCGGGTGTCATTCCGATCATGAAGCTTCTCGAAGACTCCTTCTCCTATGCCAACCAGCTTGGGGCGCGCCAGGGCGCTGGTGCGGTGTATCTGCACGCGCATCACCCCGATATCTACCGCTTCCTGGACACCAAGCGTGAGAATGCCGACGAGAAGATCCGGATCAAGACGCTGAGCCTCGGCGTGGTGATCCCGGACATCACGTTCGAGCTGGCCAAGAAGAACGAGGACATGTACCTGTTCTCGCCGTACGACGTCGAGAGTGTCTACGGCGTGCCGTTCGCTGATATCTCGGTCACCGAGAAGTACTACGAGATGGTCGACGATGGGCGGATACGCAAGACCAAGGTCAAGGCGCGGGAGTTTTTCCAGACACTCGCCGAGCTGCAGTTCGAGTCGGGCTACCCGTACATAATGTACGAGGACACGGTGAACCGGGCCAATCCCATCGACGGCAAGATCACCCATTCCAACCTGTGCTCGGAGATCCTGCAGGTGTCGACTCCGTCGGAGTTCAACGACGACCTGTCCTATTCCAAGGTGGGCAAGGACATCTCATGTAACCTCGGCTCGCTCAACATCGCCAAGGCGATGGACTCACCGGACTTCGCGCAATCCATCGAGGTGGCGATCCGGGCGTTGACCGCGGTGTCGGATCAGACCCACATCACGTCGGTGCCGTCGATCGAGCGGGGCAACAACGACTCCCACGCCATCGGCCTGGGGCAGATGAACCTGCACGGGTATCTGGCACGCGAGCGGGTCCACTACGGCTCGGAAGAGGGCGTGGACTTCACCAACATGTACTTCTACACGGTGTTGTATCACGCTCTTTGGGCGTCGAATCGCATCGCGATCGAGCGAGGCAGGGCTTTCGGTGGTTTCGAGCGCTCGAAGTACGCCTCGGGTGAGTTTTTCGAGAAGTACACCGACAAGGCGTGGGAGCCGAAGACGGAGGTTGTTCGCACTCTCTTTTCCAATGCGGGTATTCGTATTCCGACACAAGAGGATTGGTCCCGGCTCAAGGAGTCGGTGCAGGCCCACGGTATCTACAACCAGAACCTGCAGGCCGTTCCGCCCACCGGGTCGATCAGCTACATCAACCACTCGACGAGCTCGATTCACCCGGTGGCCAGCAAGATCGAGATCCGCAAGGAAGGCAAGATCGGGCGCGCCTACTATCCGGCGCCGTATCTGACCAACGACAACCAGGAGTATTACCAAGACGCCTACGAGATCGGCTACGAGAAGATCATCGACACCTATGCCGCGGCGACCCAGCACGTGGACCAGGGGCTGAGTCTCACGCTGTTTTTCAAGGACACCGCCACCACTCGCGAGGTGAACAAGGCGCAAATCTATGCCTGGCGTATGGGAATCAAGACGCTGTACTACATCCGGCTGCGTCAGATGGCTTTGGAGGGAACCGAAGTCGAGGGCTGCGTGTCCTGCATGCTGTAGGCCGCTGTTGGAGCGATATTTCGACGCTGGTCGTGATCATCCGCGAGGCAGATGGCACCACCTGATCCTGATGGGGATTTAGCCGTGTCTCCTCCCACATAGACCCCGCGTAGTTAGGTGAACCAATCCCGGCACACCCCGGGCAGACGCAACAGCTGGGCCAACACGTCGATGTGCGTACAGATCAACGTGGGGCGGTTAGTGGTCAGAGCCTGTGCATAGCGCTGGATGTCGAAGCCAGCGTCTAGCGCGACGATGCCCCCCGCGAGCAAGGTTGCAAACGTCGCGATGGATCCACTGACATGCACCAGTGGTTCGAAAACCTGCACAACGTCATCAGGTTGGACATCGCCGAGTGCCTCCGAAGTGCTAGTCAACATCGCCAGAGTGGAACGGTGAGTGTGCACCACCCCTTTAGGCCGGCCGCTGGACCCGGAGGTGAAGAATATGACCGCGGGAGACTCTGGTTCGATGTCTGGCATGGGGCTCGCAGTCGGGCCGGGCCGGTCGACGATCGCCTCGTACGATTCGTCGCTTGGCGTGGTCGGGGTTACGGTCTGACCAACCGTGATCACTCTGACTCCGCACAACACGGACTCGTCCACAGAACCCAGCAAGGAACTCTGCGTCGCAGCTGTCACCAGCCAGCGAGGACCAGCGCTGCGCAGTACGTGTTCCAACGCAGTTGCGGCATAGCGGGTATTTAGCGGAACTGCGATCACGCCAGCTCGGAAACACGCGAGATAGCAGGTCACCAATTCAATCCCGTTTGGCAGCAACAGCGCCACGCGCTCTCCAGACAACCGGTCGGCGCACATCGCGAGAGTCAACGCATCGGCTGCTGCGCCGAGCTCACCGTAACTCCACTTGCTGCACTGGTAGGCCAGCGCCGTCGCCTCCTCGCAGACCGATCCTCCCCCGAGTAGTCGGCTCAACTCGCGCACAGCGCAATTGTTCCTACCGGCATGTGTCGTGGACGTGAAATCGGCAAAACAGCACCTAGCGCGCCAGCCACCCCGAATGGCTACTGCTGGTTCAGGGGTACTCCCGGTCGTCGGTTTCGCTACGGACGATCTCACCGGACGCGACCGAGCGGTGCCGACCGATCTGCCGCCCCGGTTCGCTGTTCATTGATCCAGGCTCGCCGTGGCAGAACGCCTGGGTCGAGTCATTCAACGGCCGACTACGCGACGAACTACTCAATGCGTGACGCTTCGACTCACTACGCGAAGCGCGCGTAATCATCGAAAACTGGCGCGCCGACTACAACACCAACCGACCCCACACCGCCCACGCCGAACTCACCCCAGCCGAGTTCGCTCAACAGTGGACCACGACCCACCAACCCCAAGCCGCATAGCGACTGGACCACGAACTGGGTCCCCCTCATCTGTGGGTATGATGTCGACAGGCCGTCTCCCCCGCCGCCCAACGGTCAAGTCGCAGAAGGGGCCGATAGGTGTTCCTGGTGGGCGCTAGGATAGGGGAGGGCCGCCAACACGAAAAACGTTGTAGCACAGCACAACAGAGAGTTAATCATTCAACGTGGCCAATTCCCACTTCGCCAAATCCTTTGGCGGCGAACCACCGATGAGCCCCGAGGGGGCCGGTCGCTTTAGTTATTCCCGGTACGGGACCCACCCTAAACAACGTCTAGAACGAGGTCCTGTCACCGTGTTCTGGCATCGTCATTGCCCCCTTATCAGTGGGGCGTCAACGACGTAAAGGAACGAGCCGGTGGGAGTTTCAGTTGCTCATGCGAGTCAGGAAACGAGGGCTCTGACGGTTGCCGATGTGTCCGCGAGTGCTGCGTCGCCGATATTGCCGATGGGTTCGTCGAGGGCTGCGACAGGAAGCCACTGAACGAGCTCCGGTATGGCAACCCCTTTGGGTTGCTGTGTTGTGACGATCATGGCCATTGTGCCGCTGGGGATTTCCCCGGGAATATAGGGGCAGGTGATTACTCGCCCGGTAGCAGCCGCGAGGTGAATCGTATTGGACAGTACGACGACGTACAGTTCCTGGCCGGTGTCGCGTCTTGGCGTGATGTCGCCAGGCGTGATCACAGGCCAGTGGCCCGGTTCGCCTGATAGACCTTCTCTGCGTAGGCGTCGATATCGAGCGCTCGCACAGTGTGGGTGGTGTAGTTCTCAAGCGAGATTCGGAGATGCTCCTTGTGCAGTGCTCTTTCGATCATCTCTGAACGGTTCAGCCCTGCCGCCCGGGCGTCCGCATCGGCTGCAGCCAGCACAGCTTGATCGATCGTCACCGAGACCTTATTTTTCGCCATACCATGTATCCTACTCTTGGTAGGATATCTATCCTACCAACGCCCGGGTGCGTTACCGCCGTCGCTGCCCCAGGTCCCCGCGGCGGCCTCGAGCGTCTCAAGGCCGCGTGACCGCCTGTGGCCAGCGGCCGTCCGGCAAACCCCCTGGTGGGTTGCGAAAACCTCAACGCATCTGCCGTTTGTCCCGGGCTGCCGAGGCAGCGACCGTGATGTTCAGAGGGATTCAGCAGGTCCCCCAGGAAGCGGTAGACCTGAACGCCGAGTCGTTCGGTGGGCGCTATAGCGTGGCGGTAGCGCCCGATGCCCGCGGTGGGGCGTGCGAAATCGGTGTGGTGCTTAGCCCGGTCCATCGTTGATGGGCGAACAGAGTCAAACGTTGACCAACAGGCAAGCGTTGACCAACAGATAGGAACGATGGACATGGACGCGTTGTCGATGACAGCTCTGGCTGATGCGCAACTCAATGCCGCTCGCGGTGCTCGCGTCGGCCGCGCCGCGCACACGGTGTACGGCGGGCAAGGGCATGCGC
>DAOUYK010000041.1 GCA_030666145.1 Mycolicibacterium sp.
GGGTCGCAGCGGTGTCCTGAGGACGGGCTCCAGGGTCCGTGTACCCGAAAGCCGTACCGCTGGCCAGGGGCCACCGTGGGCAGGTAACAGTGCCACACGTAGCCGTCAACTTCCTCTACGTCTATGCGGTCCTCGTGGCCGTCCTTGCCGATCAGACATAGTTCGACACGGTTGGCGACCTCGGAGAAAAGTGAGAAGTTGGTTCCTGCGCCATCGTAGGTGGCCCCGAGTGGGTAAGGGGTCCCCGGCCAGACGGCGGGAACTGACGCCGGCTCCGGGGATGGCATCAGTTCGGCCACCAGCCGGTGACGGCGGCGATCTGGCGGCCCAGCTCAGCTGTCATCGAGCGCATGTATGTGCCCGAAATGTGGTGAGAGTCGTTATAGATCAGCACGTTTCCCTCCACGACGCGGCATTGATCCTCGCGGCACACCGCATTACTCATGTCGAGGGGCTTGAGAAGCGGGAACTTCTTTACGTAGTCCAGTGTCGGATTGCGATCCGACAGCAGCTCTGATCGTGTGATCCCACAGGACTTGCCGTCCCCGCCGTCGGCTAGGCAATCTGCGGGGAAGTGGGGCTTGCCGTCGCGCACGAGCCACGGCGTGTCCCGCATAGCCAAGATCGGAATATTGTTGTCGGACAGCGCCTGCCAGATGCCAAGATAGCTGGCGGGCATCACGTCGCCGGGCTTGATGCTCCAGGGGCGGGTAGAGGTGGTGAAGACATAGTCGGGGTGGTCGGCTATGAGCTTGGGCATGACCCGCTTGTTCCATTGCCGGCATTCGGGGTACTTGCGGTTGTTGCCCATTATCCGCGGCGTCTTCCTCGTTGTCAGTGGGCAGCCCATCTTGAGGTACGTCACGACTTTGAAGTGATGCTGGCGGCCCAGCAGATCCAGTGCGGTGATCCAGTGCTCGGCGTGTGAACCGCCCGCTAGTGCGATTGTGCGGGTGGCCGATTTGTCGCCGTAGGTGCAGTTGATGACGCTCGTGGACTTGAAATCGCCGATGCAGCGGTCGACGGTGGACTGCGGGAGGTCGGCTTTTGCCTCAAGTGCAGTCGGGCGTACCGGCAGCTTGGGTACCCTCGCGTCGTTGAACAGCGCGCGCGCACCCGGATAGTCGTGCGAAGACAGCATGGAGAGTTCGTCGCCGTGCGCACGCAGAACCGTCACGTGCTCGCGCCAGGTGAAGGATGTTGCGGTCAATGCCACACCGAGCAGTGCGACGGTGGACCCCAACACAATCGTCGGTCTGCGCCACCGGGTGCGCAATGGCACAGTCGGCGGAAAAGAGACATCGGCGACCGCCCCGGCCGCCGATCTGCCCGCGCGCAGCGGCTCTTCGACATATCGGGTTGTCAGCCAGGCCAGCAGACCCGAAATCAGTAACACGGCTGCGCCCTCGACGAAGTTGACCGCGCCGCGCCCGCTGTAGGCAAGGTAGAAGATCAGTAGCGGCCAGTGCCATAGGTACAGCGAATACGCCATCGCGCCCAGCGCCACGAATGGGGCAGAGGCGAGCAATCGGTTCGGTGCCGGAATGTTGCCCTGAGTGTGGGGATCGGCGTAACTGTTGGCCGCCGACAGAATGAACAGCACCGCGGCGCCTACTGGGACCAGCGTCCACGGGCCGGGAAATTCATTGACACCGTCGATTAGTGCGCCGCAGGACAGGATGGCGGCTAGCGCCACCACCGCCAGACTGGTGCGCAACCACATTGGCCAGCGCACGTAGGGAACGAGCGCGCCCACCAGCGCGCCCAGCAAGAGTTCCCATGCCCGCGCAAAGCTGTTGTAGTAGGCCGTGGACTGGTCTGCGTTATGAGCGATGATGGCGTAAACGAAGGAGGCGATCGCCAATGCGCCGAGAAACACCACGAACGCGGCCCGCATGTGCCTTGCGAGTACCCCCCGGAAAATGAACGCGGCGAGAAGGATCAGCGCGAGGAGGGCGATGTAGAACTGGCCCTGCACGGACATCGACCAGATGTGTTGCAGCGGGCTGACACCCTCCCCGGCGCGCAGGTAGTCCGACGCGGTCCCGGAGAGCTCCCAGTTCTGGTAGTACCCCAGACTTGCCAAACTCTGGTCAGCGAAGGTTTCCCAGCGCGTTTCGGGTTGGATCAAGATCGTGAGCACCGCGGAGGCGGCCAACACCACGACCAGCGCAGGTAGCAAGCGGCGGATCAGTCGGGTGACCTCGGGTACCGGCCGAAGTGCCGCCCCCGGTGTCAACGCGCCGCGCAGCAGGCGTCCGCCGAAGAAGAAGCCTGATAGCACCAGGAAGACATCCACGCCGCCGGACACTCGGCCGAACCACACGTGGAACACCGCCACCAGGGCGATCGCTACCCCGCGGAGTCCGTCAAGGTCATGGCGGTAGAACCCCGAGGAGCGCGTGCCGGCGCGAGGTGGCGCGGTACGCGGGGGCGGGCTCGGGTCGCGGCGGTCTGCCGGCCGGGCGGGGGCGAGGGTGATCATGGTCGACGGCTAATCTACCGAAGGTGCCTGCGTTGACGCCCGCTGAGATCGTCGATGTCGATGCCGCCCACATCTGGCATCCGTACAGCCCCATCGGGGGCGACGCGTCGGCTCCGGTCGTGGCGGTGGGTGCGCAGGGCGCTTGGCTGACCCTGGTTCAACAGGATCGCACCGTCGAAGTGCTGGACGCGATGTCCTCCTGGTGGACCGCCATCCACGGGCACGCGCACCCCGTCCTCGACGCGGCGATCACCCAGCAGCTAGCGACAATGAACCACGTCATGTTCGGCGGGCTCACCCACGAGCCAGCGGCCCGGCTGGCAAAGTTGCTGGTTGAGGTGGCGCCGGACGGCTTGGAGACGGTGTTCTTCAGCGACTCCGGATCGGTATCGGTCGAGGTGGCGGTCAAGATGGCGCTGCAGTACTGGCGCAGCACCGGCTACGGCGGCAAACATCGGTTGATGACGTGGCGGGGCGGTTATCACGGTGACACGTTCACCCCGATGAGCGTGTGCGATCCACAGGGCGGCATGCATGCGCTGTGGACGGGCGAGAACTGCCTGCTGGCAGAGCAGGTGTTCGCCCCGCCCGTGCCGTCAGCCTACGACCCCGGCTACATCGCGGCGTTCAGGCATCAGCTCGCCCAACACGCCGACGAACTTGCGGCGGTGATCGTCGAGCCGGTAGTGCAGGGAGCTGGTGGTATGCGCTTCCACGATCCCCGCTATCTGGTCGATCTGCGCCGCGTGTGTGACGAACATCACGTGCTGCTGATCCTCGATGAGATCGCGACCGGGTTCGGCCGAACCGGGGCAATGTTCGCCTCCGATCATGCCGGCATCAGCCCTGACATCATGTGTGTAGGTAAAGCGCTCACCGGCGGGTACCTCACGCTGGCCGCGACGCTGTGCACGCGCGAGGTTGCGAACACCATCAGCGGCAATGCCCCGGGTGCGTTGATGCACGGTCCTACATTTATGGCCAACGCGCTGGCCTGCGCGGTTAGCGCGGCCTCGGTGGAGTTGCTGGTGTCTGGGGACTGGCGCTCGCAGGTGCGCGGGATCGAGGCCGGACTGAAGGAGGGACTGGCCCATGCGTCCTCGCTACCCAATGTCGTCGACGTGCGCGTGCTGGGCGCGATCGGAGTGATCGAGCTCGACGAGCCGGTCGACTTGCGCGTTGCCACACCGGCGGCGATGGAGCGCGGAGTGTGGCTGCGGCCGTTTCGCAACCTGATCTATGCGATGCCCCCTTACATCTGCACTGGGGCCGAGGTCGAACAGATCACCTCGGGGATGGTCGGCGTCGCCGGTGCTCTAACCTGAACGGTGTTCAAGTCGCATCTGGGTGGCAAAGGAGCAGTGTGACGCGCGTCGAAGTGTCTCCGTTGGCCTGGCTCGACGAGGTCGAGGGCCGGCGGCGCGCGGCCGGGTTGCGACGTTCGTTGCCCACCCGCGGAGCCGTCGGGACCGAGCTGGACCTTGCCTCCAACGACTACCTGGGGTTATCGCAGCACCCGGCGGTACTCGAGGGCGGGGTGGCCGCGCTTCGTGCCTGGGGCGCCGGTTCGACCGGTTCCCGGTTGGTCACCGGCAACACCGAATTGCACGAAGCCTTCGAAGACGCATTGGCCGATTTCGTCGGGGCCGCCTCAGCCCTGGTTTTCTCGTCGGGTTATACCGCCAATCTCGGCGCGGTGGCGGCGCTGGCCGGGCCCGGATCGCTGCTGGTCTCGGATGCGCGGAGCCACGCCTCCCTGGTCGATGCGTGCCGGCTGTCCCGGGCGCGGGTCGTGGTGACGCCACACGCAGACGTATCTGCGGTAGAGGTGGCCCTGGCTCGACGCACAGAGGACCGCGCGGCGGTGGTGACGGACTCGGTGTTCTCCACCGATGGGATGCTGTCGCCGCTGCGGGCGTTGCACGACGTTTGCCGAATACACGGAGCCTTGCTCATCGTGGACGAGGCGCATGGACTGGGGGTTCGCGGTGACGGCGGTCGTGGGCTGCTCCAGGAAGTGAGCCTGGCCGGCGCTCCAGATGTGGTGATGACAACCACGTTGTCCAAGGCGCTAGGAAGCCAGGGCGGCGTGGTGCTGGGTCCGGCAGCGGTCCGGAGTCACCTGATCGATGCTGCGCGGCCGTTCATCTTCGACACCGGGCTGGCGCCAGCGGCGGTCGGTGCCGCACAAGCTGCGCTGCAGGTACTTGTCGATGAGCCGTGGCGCGCACAGCGGGTGCGTGACCGTGCTGCGGAGCTGGCGTCGATGTGTGGCGTTGCAGCCGTGCCGGAATCAGCAGTCGTGTCGGTAGTCCTCGGGGCGCCCGAGTTCGCCCTTTGCGCCGCCACGGCGTGTCTGGAGCGCGGTGTGCGGGCCGGTTGTTTCAGGCCGCCCACGGTGCCCGCCGGTACCTCACGGCTACGGCTGACCGCCCGCGCGTCATTGACCGACGATGATATGGCGCTGGCGCGCCGAGTGCTGCGCGAAGTGCTTTCACCGGCGTGAGCCTTCTTTTCGTCACCGGAACCGGCACCGGGGTCGGCAAGACCATCGCCACCGCGGCCCTGGCATGTCACGCGCGGATGACTGGCGTCGACGTCGCGGTATGCAAGCCGGTGCAAACCGGAACTCGGGACGGCGATGACGATCTCGCCGAGGTGGCCCGGCTGTCCGGATTGGGTGAATTGCGTTCGCTGGCAAGCTTTCCCGAGCCGTTAGCACCGCTGGCCGCTGCGCAGCGAGCGGGGTCGGCGTTGCCGTCCAGGGCGGCGCTGGTCGATATGGTGAGCGCCGTGGACCGGCCGGGTCGGCTTACGCTCGTTGAGGGGGCAGGGGGGCTGCTGGTCGAGATCGGCGACGATGGGCTGACCTTGCGTGACCTCGCTGGAGACCTCGGCGCCCCGGTTCTGACCGTGGTGGCGCCGGGGCTGGGCACGCTGAACTACACCGCCCTCACTTTGGAGGCGCTTGCTGCCCGCCAGATCGGAAGTGCCGGCCTGGTGATCGGCGCGTGGCCCGCCGAGCCGGGAGTGGCCGAGGTGGGCAATCGTCGGGCATTGGCTCTGCAGGCGCCCCTTCGGGCGACATTGCCTGCGAACCTGGCCACGTTGAGCGCTCCGGCATTCGAATCGGTCAGCGCGTCGGCCTTCGATCGATCGTGGGTCGAGAGTCTGTTGGTCGGCTGATGGTCCACTCCGTCGAGCTGCTGTTCGACCCCGAGACCGAGTCGGCCGTCCGACGAATCTGGGACGCTCTAGCCGACGCGGGTGTGCGCAGCGAGGCTGCCCCTGTTTCCCCGACTGACCGCCCTCACATCACGCTGACCGTGGCCGAACGAATGCATGACGCGGTGTCGGCCTCGTTGCGTCCCGTGCTAGCGCGGCTGCCGTTGGACTGCCGCATTGGTGCGCCGATGCTGTTCGGCGGCCGCGCCGTCACCCTGGTGCGCTTGGTAGTGCCGTCGGCGGAGCTGCTTGCTTTGCAGGCCGAGGTTCACCGGGTCTGCTTGCCGCACATGCTGGAGGGTCCGTTGGCGCATGTGGAGCCCGGAACCTGGACACCGCACGTGACCCTCGCGCGACGAATAGCGCCGGATCAGTTGCCGCAGGCCCTGGCGCTGCGACAGCTAGGCCGCGAGATCCGCGGCGGCCTCACGGGGTTGCGACACTGGGACGGCAGCGCGAAGGTCGCGCACTCGATCAGTTGAGAGTCAGGCGTCGGTGCGGCTGTGCGTGGCGATACCGTCGACGAGCAGACGCAGGCCGAAAGCGAATCGGGCGGTGGGATTCTCGGTCCAAATGGTGTGGGTGACGTCTGCGCCCGCGGCGTCCCATTGCATCCGTGACTGTTCATCGGCAGTGAAGCCGAGCGCGTAGTAGATCACGCTGCGGGCGGCCAGTTCGGCATGGTTGGGCTCCACGCCGGCCTCGGCGGCCGCGGCACTCAGCTGCGCGAGGACGTTGCTCATGGCCTTTGACTGGCCGGCGGCGAAGCTGGCTGACACCAGTTCGGCACCGTCGGTGTACGACAGCAGGGCTTCGCGAAGCTGCTCGCAGGTGCGGGCGATGCTTTCGCGCCAGTGGCCGGGCTCGGGAAGGGGGCCGGCCTGGTTATTGACGGGTTGCAGGATCCGGTCCGCGACCGCGCCGAGAAGCTGCTGCTTATTGGCGAAATGCCAGTAAAGAGCTCCGGGGGAGACGGCTAGCTCGCGGGCTAGGCGCCGCATCGACAGGTCGGCGATCCCGTAGTTGTCCAGCAGAGTCGTCGCCGCCTCGACCACGTCGCGTTTGTGGAGCTGCACATCGGTACCCTAACCTGAACACCGTTCAATTGTCGGCGCGGCCGACTCAACATGCGAGGAGGCCCGACGGGTGGGCGAGATTCTGGCAGTGGCGCGCGAGCAGGTGCTGGAGCGGGGCGAGGGCCTTGACCGGGACCAGACCCTGCGGGTGCTGCAGCTGCCAGATGACCGTCTCGACGACCTGCTGGCGCTAGCGCATGAGGTCCGGATGGCATGGTGCGGTCCCGACGTCGAGGTCGAGGGGATCATCAGCCTCAAGACCGGCGGTTGCCCGGAGGATTGCCACTTCTGTTCGCAGTCAGGACTCTTCGCGTCTCCGGTGCGTAGCGCGTGGCTGGATGTCCCCAGCCTGGTGGAGGCCGCAAAGCAGACCGCCAAGACGGGTGCGACGGAGTTCTGCATCGTCGCGGCCGTACGTGGTCCCGATGAGCGTCTGCTCGCTCAGGTCGCTGCCGGAATCGAAGCGATCCGCAACGAGGTCGACATCCAGATTGCCTGTTCGTTGGGCATGCTGACCCAAGATCAGGTCGAGCGGCTGGCGGCCATGGGTGTGCACCGGTACAACCACAACCTCGAGACCTCCCAGTCGTTCTTCACCAATGTCGTAACCACTCATTCGTGGGAAGAACGCTGGGGCACATTGCAAATGGTCCGCGAGGCCGGTATGGAGGTGTGTTGCGGCGGCATCTTAGGCATGGGCGAGTCGTTGGAGCAGCGTGCCGAGTTCGCGGCTAACCTGGCCGAACTTGACCCGCACGAGGTACCACTGAACTTTCTTAACCCGCGACCGGGGACCCCGTTCGGCGACTTGGATGTACTGCCCGCATCCGAGGCTCTCAAGGCGGTGGCAGCGTTCCGACTGGCGTTGCCGCGCACCATGCTGCGCTTCGCAGGTGGCCGGGAGATCACCCTGGGGGACCTAGGCGCCAAGAAGGGCATCCTGGGCGGCATCAATGCAGTCATAGTCGGCAACTACCTGACAACATTGGGCCGGCCCGCGGAGGCTGACCTGGAGCTGCTGGACGATCTGCAGATGCCGATCAAAGCGCTCAACGCCAGCCTGTAGACAGGTCTTGATGGTCACGGACAACGAAGGCGCTTCGCTCGCGTCGCTTCCGGCGTTGGTCGGCGCCGGCCGCTACAACGTTTACACCGGTGCTGCAGCCGGCTCTGTCGCTCCCGCTGCGGCCCAGCTGGGGCTGGAGCCGCCCCGATTCTGCGCCGATTGTGGCCGCCGGATGATCGTTCAGGTTCGTCCCGACGGTTGGTGGGCGAAGTGTTCGAGGCATGGCTGCGTGGATTCGAAGGATCTGGAGACGCAGCGATGAGCCCCTCGGGCGCAGAGCCGGGGACACCGATGAGCCCCTCGGGCGAAGAGCCGAAGGTTTCGCGGGTGGGGGCGACGCTGATCATCGTCGTCGGTCTGGCTGTGGCCGGGACGGTGGTTGGGGCGCTGTGGGCGTGGCTCGCTCCGCCGATTCATGGGTTGGTCGCATTGACGCGTCGCGGCGAGCGGATCACCGCATCTCTGGGCAGCGAGGCAGATCACTGGTTCACGGCGGCAGCTCTGCTCATCGGCATGCTTGCGGTGCTGGCGGTTGTTGCGTCAGTTCTGCTGTGGCAGTGGCGCTCTCACCGTGGGCCGGTCATGATGGCAGCGCTGACGGCTGGCTGCGTGGCTGCGGCAGCGGTGGCCGCAGGAGTAGGTGCCCTGGCTACCGTTTGGCGGTACGGAAACACCGACTTGGCTGCGGCGCCGGTGTCGGAGGAACATCCGGTGCACTACGTCGTGGACGCGCCGGCGGTGTTCTTCGGTCACTCGCCTTTGCAGATTGCAGCGACAGTCCTGTTTCCAGCAGGGGTTGCGGCGCTGGTGTACTTGCTGGCTGCGACGGCGACCGCTCGTGACGACCTCGGTGCTTGGCCGCGGGTCGAGACCCCCGCGCTTACTACAGATCGAATTTGGACAGAGGCTGACGTTCCACCCGTCGCCCCGTCATCACCTTCGCCGTGATTACGCCGAGCCTGAGCATGCCGCGGTACGTCGACGGATTGAGCAGCGTCGGCCACTTAGTCCGTGCGATGTGCGTACGCAGAGGCTGACCGGCGAAGCGCTCCCTGAGCCAGCGCAGCGTCATGGGTGTCGACATCGGATGCAGGAGTAGGTGCTCGCTGAGCATGTCGCGGTGGTAGGTGACGCTGGCGCCGCCGCGCGTGTAGGTGTCAGCCAACTCATCGATGTCATCGACGGAGACGATCTGATCGTGCACGGCCTGCACGATGAGCACCGGCGGCTTGGGTGTGCAGTTCCCGAGCTTGATGCTGTCGAAGACATGCTGGATCTCCGGGGTCAGCAATATCTCCTCGAGCCGGCCGTCGACCAGGTCGGCCATATCCTTGCCGGCCAACCGCAGCATGGCGTGAGCAGTGGTCATCTTCTGGATCCGTGCGAGCATCGCCTTGCCCTCGTCTGTGGCGTGCTCAGCGATAAGGCGATCCAGATCGGGGTAGATATGAGCCAGCGCTGCGACAACCATCGCGGGCAGGCCTGAATAGACGCTGCCGTTGAGGCGTCTAAAGGTGTGCCCCAGATCGCCTACCGGGGAGCCGAGCACCGCGCCCACGACGTTGAGCTCCGGTGCGTAGGCGCCCTGGACTTCGGCGGCCCACGCCGTGGCCAGCCCGCCGCCGGAGTAACCCCACAAACCGATCGGCGAATCCGGGGTCAGGCCGAGCGAATCGTGGTTAATCGCTGCGCGTACCCCGTCGAGCACGTGGTAGCCGGGTTCGTAGGGGGCACCCCACATGCCGGCGGTGCCTTCGTGGTCGGGAATAGAGACGGCCCAGCCTTCGGCGAGCGCGGCTGCGACGAGCAGGAATTCGAATTGTGCAAATGAGCCGACGGCTCGTGCGCCGCGGCGCAGTGCGTATGAGGGGAAGCATCGCCCGGCTACTGCGTCGATGGCGCACTGATAGGACACGATCGGCAGCGGCCCCCCGGACGCCCGATCAGTCGGGGCCACCACGGTGGTGACAGTGACCTGCGGTTCTCCGTTGAGATCGGTGGTGCGGTACAGCAGCTGGGTGGCGCTGAACTTCTGGCGGACCAGCCCCATAAACGCGAGTTCGACATCGCGTGAACGCAACACAGTGCCGGGGCGGGCGTGTTCGAAACCGGCTGGAGGCCGATGAAAGGAGTCATAGGCAGGTATGACGGGGCGCGTTTTGGCTTGAAGTGGTTCGTGCGGAGCTTGGCCGATCCATTCAGCTCCGGTTGACTGCGCTGCGCTGCCCAAGTCCATCCCGGCCTTCTTCCTTAAGGAGGTGTTAAGAATCTAGTCACCCTAACCCGGGAGGGCGCAACGCGGCGAACTCATCGGTGACGCGGTAGCTCGAGTCGGTGAACCGGTACAGAGCTGCCGGACGGCCGCCGCTTCGGCCGGACCGAGCCGTGGTGCCGGTTCTGGTGATCACTTGGCGGCGCTCGAGCACTCTTTGTAGGTTGGTCGCATCTACCGGGTGTCCTAGAGCGGCGCTGTAGATGTCGCGCAACGTCGACAGCACGAATTCGTTTGGCGCCAAGGTGAACCCGATGTTTGTGTAGGACAGTTTGGCTACCAGGCGGTTGTGGGCGTTTTGGACCATCAGGCCGTGGTCGAACGCCATCGGAGGCAGATCGCTGACTGGGTGCCAGCGGGTATCGGTTGGCAGCTCCGGGGTGGCAGGGGAGCGCACCAGACCAAGGAATGTCGATGCGATGGTGCGGGTCCCTGGCACGCGGAGGGGGTCGGAGAACACGGCGAGCTGCTCAAGGTGAGCAATCTCACGCAGGTCGACCTTCTCGGCGAGCTGGCGCCGGACTGAGCTTGTCAAGTCCTCGTCATCACCCAGGCGCCCGCCGGGTAGTGACCATTTGCCGCGCTCGGGGCTGAGCGCGCGCTGCCACAAAAGCGCATGAAGTGCAGGTTTCCTGCCGGCGCTAGTCCGCTCGCTCTGGCGAACCTGGAACACGGCAGCCAGCACTTCATGGTCAGTGCTAATATGGGCCATGTTTTCGATTATACGTCGAAAACCTCGAGGGAGTGAAGGAGGCGGAGATGACGATCATCAATCAGTTGCCCGCTAGCCATCTGATCGACCGCGTCGTCGATGGTCCGGGTGGGTTTTCCGGGGTCGACGGCGACACGGAATGGGCCGCTGAGATACGCCGCCTCGTCGAGCTGCGTGGCGCGACTCTGCTGGCGCACAACTATCAGTTGCCGGCAATCCAGGACGTTGCCGATCACGTCGGCGACTCGTTGGCACTTTCACGAATCGCCGCTGAAGCGACTGAGGGAACGATCGTGTTCTGCGGGGTGCACTTCATGGCCGAGACCGCAAAGATCCTCTCGCCTTCTAAGACGGTGCTGATTCCCGATCAGCGGGCTGGGTGCTCGCTGGCAGATTCGATCACCGCCGAAGAGCTTCGAGCCTGGAAGGCCGAGCATCCCGGCGCGGTTGTCGTTTCCTATGTCAACACCACCGCCGCGGCGAAAGCGGAGACCGACATCTGCTGTACGTCTTCCAATGCAGTCGAGGTTGTGGCCTCGATTCCCGAGGAGCGCGAGGTTCTGTTCTGCCCCGACCAGTTCCTAGGTGCTCATGTTCGCCGTGTGACGGGCCGGAAGAACCTGCACGTGTGGGCCGGCGAATGTCACGTTCACGCTGGGATCAACGGCGATGAGCTCGCCGCGCAGGCCCGTAGCCACCCCAAAGCGGAGCTGTTCGTGCATCCCGAATGCGGCTGCGCCACTTCGGCTGTTTACCTCGCCGGCGAGGGGGCATTCCCGCAGGAGCGGGTCAAGATCCTGTCCACCGGCGGAATGCTCGATGCGGCCCGCCGAACCCGGGCCCGCGAGGTTCTGGTGGCCACTGAAGTCGGCATGTTGCATCAATTGCGTCGCGCCGCGCCCGGTATCGATTTCCGGGCTGTCAACGAGCGGGCGTCTTGCAAGTACATGAAGATGATCACCCCGGCGGCGCTGCTGCGGTGCCTGGTGGAGGGCGCCGATGAGGTGCCTGTCGACTTGGATGTTGCAGCGGCCGCTCGCGCCAGCGTGCAGCGGATGATCGAGATCGGTCAGCCCGGCGGCGGCGGCGAATGACTGCCCCCAGAGGCAGGAACCTCGCGACCTGGGGGTGCGGCGGTGTCGGAATGTGGAGGCAGCGCGCCGACGTCATCGTCATCGGCGCGGGGATGGCAGGACTTGCGGCTGCACTTGCGGTGCATCGGGCCGGGCGTCAGGTGGCGCTACTGAGCAAAGTCGGTGAGACCGCCACGTTCTACGCACAAGGCGGTATCGCCGTTGCGCTGCCCGACGTCTTATCCGGCAACGGAGACTCCATCGAATCTCATGTTGCCGACACTCTCGCGGCCGGCGGTGAGGTCTGTGATCCGGCAGCGGTCAGCTCGATTGTGGCTGACGGTCACCGCGCAGTAGCCGAATTAGCTTCCGAAGGAGCATGTTTCGATGAATCGTCTCCGGGCCGTTGGGCACTGACGCGGGAAGGTGGGCATTCCCGCCGGCGCATCATCCACTCGGGCGGGGATGCCACCGGCGCCGAGGTGCAGCGTGCGCTGGACTACGCAGCGGCCAACCTCGACATCCGTCGCAACCATGTCGCCCTGGAGCTGCTCATGGATTCGGGAACCGCGAAGGGCGTACTGGTGCTCAGCGAAGATGGTCCCGGTGTCATCCACGCACCGTCGGTGATCCTGGCAACGGGCGGGCTCGGCCATCTCTACGAGGCCACCACAAACCCGGAGGGGTCGACGGGTGATGGTGTAGCGCTGGCGATGTGGGCCGGTCTGCCAGCCACCGACCTCGAGTTCATTCAGTTCCACCCGACCATGCTGTTTGACGGGCCACGCCGTGGCCGGCGTCCGCTCATCACCGAGGCGTTGCGCGGCGAAGGTGCAAAACTAGTTGATGCACAAGGTAATTCGATTACCGCGAACGTACACCCGATGGGTGATCTGGCGCCGCGCGATGTGGTCGCCGCCGCAGTCGAGGCGCGATTGGCAGTCACTGGAGATCCCTGCGCCTATCTTGATGCGCGTGCCATCGCAAACTTTGCCCAGCGGTTCCCGACGGTCGCCGCGTCATGTCTGCAGGCAGGTATCGATCCCACTTGCCAAACCATTCCGGTGATGCCGGGCGCCCACTACAGCTGTGGCGGCGTGCCAACCGATGTCTTCGGCCGCACTGCAATCCCGGGATTGTTCGCAGCGGGCGAGGTGGCCCGGACCGGGCTGCACGGGGCCAATCGGTTGGCGTCCAACAGCCTAGTTGAGGGACTGGTCGTTGGTGGGCGCGCCGGCCAGGTTGCTGCCCAACACGCTTCGGACGTCGGCCCGGCCCCGATCGACACTCCGGCGCTGCCAGTGCGGCTCACGGTGGCACGCTCCGGTCTGCAGCGGGCAATGACCCGATATGTCTCCATCGTGCGGAGCGGCGACGGACTAGCGAAGTTAATCGACCTCCTTGATAGCGCCAGTCCGCGAGTAATCAAATCACGCAACGACTTCGAAGACTCAGCGCTGACGGCAGTTGCGATGGCGGTCGCTGCTGCAGCCTTGGCTCGCACGGAATCTCGCGGCTGCCATCACCGCTCAGACTTCCCCGACACTGACCCTGCACAGGCGATCAGCGTGACCCGCACGCTCGCCAGCCTGGCACCCACCGCAGTGGGTTGTTGATGGCGCGAACCACCGACGAGATCACCGAGGCTCGTGCCATCATCGCCCGCGCCCTCGACGAGGACCTGCGGTATGGGCCGGACGCGACCACGCTGGCCACCGTGCCTGCCGATGCCTCGACGACTGCATCGATAGTGGCCAGGGAACCCGGCGTTCTTGCCGGCTCTGACATCGCACTCATGGTTCTCGATGAAGTGCTGGGGGATGGTGGGTACCGCGTCGAGCACCGCGCGCCTGATGGCACACGCCTTTCCGCCGGTGCGGTTGCGCTCACTGTGCACGCCACGACGCCAGGCCTGCTCATCGCCGAGCGAACGATGCTCAACCTGGTATGTCACCTGTCGGGCATCGCGACTACCACCGCAGCCTGGGTCGATGCGGCCTCTGGAACTCAAGCCCAGATCAGGGACACCCGCAAAACCCTGCCCGGCCTGCGTTTGCTGCAGAAGTATGCGGTGCGGGTAGGCGGCGGGTTGAACCATCGCATGGGGCTGGGAGATGCAGCCCTGATCAAGGACAATCATGTCGCCGCGGCCGGGTCGGTGCTTGCCGCCTTGCGCGCAGTGCGCTCTGCGGCACCGGATCTTCCGTGTGAGGTGGAGGTCGACTCGCTTGAGCAACTCGATGAAGTTCTCGCCGAGGGCGTCGCACTGGTCCTGTTGGACAACTTTCCGGTCTGGCAGACCCAGATTGCAGTGCAGCGCCGCGATGCGAGTTCCCCAGATACGAAGCTGGAATCGTCGGGCGGGCTGTCGCTGGACACTGCGGCGGAGTACGCGGGAACGGGTGTGGACTACCTCGCTGTGGGAGCACTCACGCACTCGGTGCAGGTGCTCGATCTCGGTTTGGATCTGTAGCGTGCGCGAGTCCTCACCAGGCAGCGGACCGGTCTATGCAGCCCTCGGGGTAGCCGTGCTGTCCTTGGGGGTGGCCGTATTCGCGTTGTTTCGCACCGCTGCAGGCGAGCCGGAGTACACCGAGAGCCAACGCAGCGATGCCAAGGCCGCGATCTGCGCGGCTTTCGATACGGTCAGCACTGGTGTGGCCGTGAATACCAACCTTGAGCCACCAGGCGGATCGGGTGACATCAACGGCGCTCTTGCGGTGGCGGCCAACGCGCGAGTGGCGCTCTACGGTGGCGGGCAGTACCTGCTCGCGCGGCTAGACCCTGCCACCCCCGCCGACCTCGCCCGGGAGATCCGAAGCTTCGGCGACCAGCTGATGGACATTGGGGCCGCAGCGACCGCGGGCGTGCCCAATACTGACCCCGTACAGGCGGGCCGGCTGGAGAACGCTGAGGCGGCCAGTACGGCCCTCCACGGTCTCTGCCAGTAGCGGTCCGGCAACCAGCTCAGGCGATATCGGCGACGAACACACCTGAACGCTTCCCGACCACCCGCGCCATCCGCGGCAACGAATGGTTCATGGTGCCCGCCGCCAGTACGCGGGTATTCACCAAATGCAGGTTTTTCTTGCCGATCTGGATGTCCGCCTCGCCGGCGGCCAGCACATTCTTGACCCAGTTAGTCTTGCCGTGAGCCAACCCGATCGCGAGCACCTGACCCTTGCGGTAAGGCGTCACGATGGTTTCGTATTTCTTGCCTGATGTGCGTCCGCGATGTGTGATCACGCCCATTCCGGGCATGCGCTTCGAGAACGGCCGCAGCATCGGGTTGATGTATTTGATCTGTACGCGCTCGAACCACGGCGGAAACAACATGGGTACGCCTGGTACGTCGTTGGGGTGGTCGCGCTTGGCGGGTCGATCAGACATGACGCCTCCGATACTGATTTGTGCTGCTCTGGGACAATGGTCAGCGTGAATGTATCGGCGGGACTGCTACGGCGCATAGATCTGCGTGACACCGCACTGTCGGCAGCCCGACTGCGGGGTGCCCTGCCGCGCGGCGGCGTCGACGTCGACTCGGTCGTTCCCAAGGTCAAGCCCATCGTCGACGCGGTCGCACAGCGGGGGGCCGAGGCCGCTCTCGAATACGGCGCGTGCTTCGACGGCGTTCGACCGGCCCAGGTCCGCGTGCCCGCCGACCGGATCGCCGCGGCGCTGGCCGAACTTGACTCCGACGTACGGTCCGCGCTCGAGGTGGCGATCGAACGGGCCCGGGCGGTGCACGCTGAGCAACGGCGCACCGACACGACGACCACGTTGGCCCCCGGCGCTACGGTCACTGAACGCTGGGTGCCTGTTGATCGGGTCGGGTTGTACGTCCCCGGCGGTAACGCCGTCTATCCGTCCAGCGTTGTGATGAACGTGGTGCCCGCGCAGACGGCCGGGGTGGAATCACTGGTGATCGTGAGCCCTCCGCAGGCCGAGTATGACGGCCTGCCGCACCCAACCGTCCTGGCCGCGGCCGCGATGCTTGGGGTCACCGAGGTATGGGCCGTCGGCGGTGCACAAGCGGTGGCGCTGCTGGCTTATGGGGGCTCCGACACCGATGGTGCTGGGGCTAGCGGAGCGCCGGGAGGTGATACCGAGCTTGCGCCAGTTGACATGATCACGGGCCCAGGCAACATCTACGTCACGGCCGCCAAGCGGATCTGTCGTTCGCAGGTTGGCATCGACGCCGAAGCCGGCCCGACCGAGATCGCGATCCTGGCCGACTTCACTGCTGATCCGGTCCACGTCGCTGCAGATCTGATCAGCCAGGCCGAGCACGACGAGTTGGCCGCCAGCGTGCTCGTCACCGACAGCACCGAGCTGGCCGATGCCACCGACCGAGAGTTGGCTCGCCAACTTGAGACGACCAAGCATCGCCAGCGCGTGACGGCAGCATTGAGCGGTCAGCAATCGGCGATCGTATTGGTCGACGACATCGACGCCGGGGTTCGAACCGTCAACGCCTACGCGGCCGAGCACCTCGAGATACAGACGGCGGATGCCCGCGCTGTTGCGAATCAAATCCGTTCTGCGGGTGCGATTTTCGTGGGCCCCTGGTCGCCGGTCAGTCTAGGCGACTACTGTGCCGGGTCCAACCACGTGCTGCCCACCGCCGGGTTTGCCAGGCACTCCGGCGGCCTGTCGGTCCAGACGTTCCTGCGGGGCATCCACGTCGTCGATTACAGCGAGGCGGCGCTCAAAGACGTATCCGGGTATGTCATCACCCTGGCGCAGGCCGAGAACTTGCCTAGTCACGGTGAGGCAGTGCGCCGGAGGTTTGAGAGGTGACTGTCCGAACCCCCGAAGGCTTCCCCGGACTCCAGGTGACGCTGGACGACCTGCCGCTGCGGGACGATCTGCGCGGCAAATCGCCCTATGGCGCGCCGCAGTTGGACGTGCCGGTGCGGCTGAACACCAACGAGAATCCGCACCCGCCCACCCAGGCCTTGATCGATGACATCGCCGCGTCGGCGCGGGCGATTGCCGCCGAGCTGCACCGCTATCCCGATCGTGACGCGGTGGCGCTGCGCACCGAAATAGCCGCTTACTTGAGCTCGCGGACTGGAAGCACCGTCGGTGTCGACAATGTCTGGGCCGCCAACGGTTCCAACGAGATCTTGCAGCAGCTGCTGCAAGCTTTCGGCGGCCCGGGCCGCAGTGCGATCGGCTTCGTTCCGTCCTATTCTATGCATCCGATCATCTCCGATGGGACCCAAACCGAGTGGCTGGTGGCCAGTCGTGCCGACGATTTCAGCCTCGATTCCGGGGTGGCCACGCGGGCGATCAAGAAACACAAACCCGACGTTGTGTTCGTCACCAGCCCGAACAACCCTTCGGGGCAAAGTGTTTCGCTCGAAGAATTGCGAGTGCTTCTCGACGCCATGACAGACGGCATCATGATCGTCGACGAGGCATACGGCGAGTTCTCTGCGCAGCCCAGCGCTATCGATCTGATCGCCGACTATCCGACGAGGCTGGTGGTGACCCGCACCATGAGCAAGGCCTTTGCATTCGCGGGCGGTCGGTTGGGATACCTCATTGCCGCCCCTGCCGTGATCGACGCGATGTTGCTGGTGCGACTGCCCTACCATTTGTCGTCGCTGACTCAGGCGGCTGCCCGAGCCGCGCTGCGGCACGCAGGCGACACTTTGGGCAGTGTCGCGACGCTGATCGCGGAGCGCAGCAGGGTGTCAGGGGCACTGACTGCTATGGGTTTCCGGGTGATACCCAGCGACGCGAACTTTATGCTCTTCGGCCAATTCGCCGATGCTTCGGCAACCTGGCAGCGCTATCTAGAGGAAGGCGTGCTGATCCGAGACGTCGGAATCCCCGGCTATCTGCGCACCACCATTGGCCTGGCCCACGAGAATGATGCGCTGTTGGCCGCCAGCGCCCGAATAGGAGCATCGTGACTGAGCCCACCTCCACGCCCACCTCCACCACGTCCCCCGCGGAAGGCCGGCGCGCGAGGATCGAACGCAAGA
>DAOUYK010000218.1 GCA_030666145.1 Mycolicibacterium sp.
TCCGCGCCCGAGCCGCTGTACCCGTGGCTGCCCCCGCCGACGCCGCAGGCTGCGCGGCCCGAGCGGCAAATACCCGAACCGGACGCTCCGAGGAATGCCGCCCAATGGGAACCAGCGCCCGCGGATGGAGAGTGAATTCCGCCCGGTGAACCGGGAAGTCACTGGGTGCCTTCATCCGACGGAGGCGGTACCCGTGATGAAGATGAATATGTGGGTAGGCGGCGGGCGCCAGACGACCAGCCGCGAGGGCGGCACGAAGGCGCGTCGGTGGGGCCCGCCCACGAGCAGGCCGACGCACCCGACGTGCCTGCGCCGGAACCCACAGCGGCGTCGGCCGCTGAACTCGATGTCCCCGAGGATGACGAGGGCGGTGCCCACGTCGGCGGTCAGTCCGTCGCGGAGCTGTTGGCACGGCTACAGGCGACGCCATCAGGAGGCAGGCGGCGCAGGCGTCGCGAGGATTGAGCTAGTGTCGTAGGGACCGTCTGGTACCTGCAGCGCAGGACTGGAACGAACCCAGCAGAATCTGCGAGGTGTCTGCGATGTTGCAGTCTCCCGCCGGCGGGAGTGCACAATACGGTGGACTTCGTCCGGCCCGGCTCACGATCGGCGTCATTTCTGCTGGTCGGGTAGGTAGTGCCCTGGGTTTTGCACTGGAACGCGCCGGGCACGTCGTCGTCGGTTGTAGCGGGGTCTCGAGTGCCTCGCGGCAACGTGCGCAGCGGTGGCTTCCCGACACCCCGTTACTTCCGGTCGATGAGGTGGCCGGCAGCGCTGAACTCTTGTTGCTGGCCGTCCCCGACGCGGAACTTCCTGCGTTGGTGACAGGCCTGGCAGCGACGGCAGTGGTGCGACCAAACACCATCGTGGTGCACACGTCAGGAGCGAATGGGATCGGTGCTCTGGCCCCGCTCGCCGAACAGGGATGCATTGTGCTGGCGATCAACCCGGCGATGACATTCGCTGGCTCAGAAGAAGACATCGATCGTCTGCGTGGCACGTGTTTCGGCATCACCGCCGCCGACGAGATCGGGTATGCCATCGCGCAGTCGTTGGTCCTCGAGATCGGCGGCGAACCGTTCCGCGTGCGTGAGGATGCCCGTACCCTCTACCACGCCGCCCTGGCACACTCCAGCAACCATCTCGTCACCTTGCTACTTGATGCGGTCGAGGCCTTGCGCACAGCAATAGAGGGCCAAGAGCTGTTGGGGCAGGATCCCGTCGGCGAAGGCCCAGCGGGGATCTCTGAGCGGATCATCGGTCCATTGGCGCGCGCGTCGCTGGAGAACGCTTTGCAGCGCGGACAGGCAGCGCTCACAGGTCCGGTCGCACGCGGCGATGCGCCGGCGGTGGCCGGTCATCTGCAGGCACTGAACGAAGTGAATCCCCAGCTGGCGCAGGCGTATCGGACCAGTTCGTGGCGTACAGCCCAACATGCGCACGCTCCCGGTGAGGTGTTCGACGTGTTGGTGGAAGCGGGGCAGCCATGACCACCGGCGATACGCCGACATTCTCCGCGGGACAGCTCAATGTGTTCTCCGCACCGCACGAGGTCTCCGCAGTGACCAAGGCGCTGCGCGCGACTGGGCGCAGGATCATGCTGGTGCCGACGATGGGGGCATTCCACGAAGGGCATCTGATGTTGGTCCGGACGGCCAAGCGTGTGCCGGGTGCAGTCGTGGTGGTGTCAATATTCGTCAACCCGCTGCAGTTCGCTCTAGATGAGGACCTCGACGCATATCCCCGCACCCTCGACGACGATCTCGCAGCGCTGCGCGCCGAGGGTATCGAGATAGCGTTTACCCCGACAGTTGCCGACATGTACCCCGAAGGCCCCCGCACCATGGTGGCGCCGGGTCCGCTCGGTGCTGAACTCGAAGGTGCTTCGCGGCCCACGCATTTCGCCGGTGTTCTTACCGCGGTGCTCAAGCTCTACGAGGTCGTGCGCCCTGATCGTGTTTTCCTCGGGGAGAAGGACTATCAGCAGCTGACCCTGATCCGCCAGATGGTTACGGATCTGAACCTCAGCCTCCAGGTTGTCGGGGTACCCATCGTGCGGGAGTCCGACGGACTAGCCATGTCGTCCCGGAACCGTTATCTCGACACCGTGCAGCGCGAGCAGGCTGGGGTGTTGTCGGCGGCGCTGCTCGCGGGAATGTACGCGGCGTCCACAGGGGCATCGTCGTCGCTGGAGGCCGCCAGCGCAGTGCTTGAAGAGGTTCCTGCTCTTGAGGTCGACTATCTGGAGGTTCGCGACGCGATGTTGGGTCCGGCGCCCGCGGAAGGGGCGGGCCGGTTGTTGGCCGCGGCGAGGCTGGGGCGTACGCGCCTTCTCGACAACATCGCTATCGATATCGGTGCAGCTCGCGGCTTCGAAGGCCACCCGGGAGTCACGTCCGGCGAGAGCCATGAATTACCTTGGAGAAACTGATGCTACGGACGATGTTGAAGTCGAAGATTCACCGTGCCACGGTCACGCAGGCAGATCTGCACTACGTCGGGTCCTTAACCGTGGACGCCGACCTGATGGAGGCGGCCGACCTTCTCGAAGGTGAGCAGGTGACTGTCGTCGATGTCGACAACGGCGCAAGGTTGATCACGTATGTGATAACTGGCGAACCTGGTAGCGGAATAATCGGCATCAACGGTGCCGCAGCGCATTTGATTCATCCGGGCGATCTGGTGATCGTCATCGCATACGGGGTCGTGGAAGACGCTGAGGCCCGAACTTATCAGCCGCGGGTGGTCTTCGTCGATGCGGAGAACAGGCAAATTGACCTTGGTGCCGATCCGGCTTATGTGCCCGCGGACGCGCCTCAGCTGATGTCGCCGAGGTGATGGCGTGCTGCTTGCGATAGACGTCCGAAACAGTCACACGGTCGTGGGCCTGGTCTCAGGGTCAGGTGATCACGCAAAGGTTGTTCAGCACTGGCGGATTCGTACCGAGTCCGAGGCGACCGCCGACGAATTGGCTATGACGATCGACGGCTTGATTGGCCAAGACGCCGAGCGGCTCACCGGTGCTGCCGGCCTATCGACAGTGCCGTCGGTATTGCACGAGGTGCGCCTCATGCTCGAGCAGTACTGGCCGTCGGTACCGCACGTCCTGATCGAGCCGGGGGTACGCACTGGCATCCCGTTGCTGGTTGACAACCCCAAAGAAGTAGGTGCCGACCGGATTGTCAATTGCCTTGCGGCATATCAAAAGTTCGGATCGGCGGCGATCGTGGTGGACTTCGGCTCGGCTATCTGTGTGGATGTGGTGTCCGCCAAGGGTGAATTTCTGGGCGGCGCCATCGCCCCTGGGTTGCAGGTGTCGTCCGACGCGGCGGCAGCCCGTTCGGCTGCGTTGCGCCGCGTCGAGCTGACCAGGCCCCGTTCGATCGTGGGCAAGAACACCGTCGAATGCATTCAGGCCGGTGCGGTATTCGGGTTCGCCGGGTTGGTGGATGGCTTGGTGAAGCGGGTGTGCGAGGATGTCGAGGGATTCGGGGGCGATGATGTCGCCGTCGTCGCGACGGGGCACGGTGCGCCGCTCATATTGTCCGACGTGCAGAGCGTCGAGCACTACGACCGCCATCTCACGTTGGACGGCCTGCGACTGGTATTCGAACGCAATCGCGATGGTCAGCGGAGCAAGCTACGGCAGGCCCGCTAGGCAACTGGGCGTCCTCGGTTGACCGGCGCGCTGATCGACACAGCTATCTGTTCATTTAAGCTGGCACGTCGTGACAACCCCCGATTCCCGCCCAGAGGCCGACGACACCCGCGATGACGTACCAGAGCAGTTCCGGATTCGTCAGGCCAAGCGTGAGCGGCTGCTCGCCGAGGGGCGTGAGCCCTATCCCGTCGAGGTGGCCCGTACCCACAGCCTGGCCGCGGTGCGTCAGGCATACCCGGAGCTGCCTGCCGACACCGCAACCGGCCAGCAGGTCGGTGTCGCCGGCCGGGTGATCTTCGCCCGCAATTCGGGCAAGCTCTGTTTCGCCACGCTGCAGGAAGGCGACGGGGCTCAGCTGCAGGCGATGATCAGCTTCGATCGAATTGGGCAGGAATCCCTCGATGAGTGGAAGGCCGACGTCGACCTGGGCGACATTGTGTTCGTACAGGGGGAGGTAATCAGTTCCCGGCGTGGGGAGCTCTCTGTGCTCGCGGATTCCTGGCAAATTGCTTCCAAGGCGCTGAGGCCGCTGCCGGTCGCCCACAAGGAGCTCAACGAGGAGGCCCGAGTCCGACAACGCTACGTCGATCTCATCGTTCGTCCGGAGGCACGCACGATCGCTCGGCAGCGGGTGGCGGTGGTGCGTTCGGTGCGTTCGGCGCTGGAACGTCGGGGATTCCTCGAAGTCGAGACGCCGATCCTGCAGACGCTGGCCGGCGGTGCTGCCGCGCGCCCCTTCGTCACACATTCCAATGCCCTAGATGCCGACCTATACTTGCGCATCGCGCCAGAACTTTTTCTGAAGCGGTGCGTTGTCGGCGGATTCGACAGGGTTTTCGAGTTGAATCGCGTGTTCAGAAACGAAGGGGCGGACTCCACGCATTCACCGGAATTCGCCATGTTGGAGACATATCAGGCTTACGGAACGTACGACGATTCTGCGGTCATCATGCGAGACCTTATTCAGGAAGTTGCCGACGAGGCCATCGGGACTCGGGAGGTGCCGTTGCCCGATGGCAGTGTCTACGATCTGGATGGTGAATGGGAGACCATTCAAATTTACCCGTCGTTGTCTGAAGCTCTCGGAGAAGAGATCACTCCGCAGACTGAAGTGGATCGGCTTTGGCGGATTGCCGACACCTTGGGTGTTGAGATTCCCCGCGATCGCGGCTACGGGCATGGGAAATTAGTCGAGGAAATTTGGGAAAGTGCGGTCGGCGAAAAACTCTGGGCACCGACGTTCGTGCGTGACTTCCCGGTGGAAACCTCCCCCCTGACGCGCTCACATCGCGCCGTCGAGGGCGTTACGGAGAAATGGGATCTATATGTGCGTCAGATTGAGCTCGCCACCGGATACTCGGAGTTGATTGATCCAGTCATTCAACGCGAAAGGTTTGAGGCCCAGGTGCGGGCATCGGCTGCCGGTGACGATGAGGCAATGGCGTTGGATGAAGATTTCCTGGCGGCACTTGAGTATGGTATGCCTCCGACGACTGGCACTGGAATGGGTATCGATCGGTTGTTGATGGCTCTGACAGGCCTGTCGATTCGGGAGACGGTGCTGTTTCCAATTGTTCGCCGGCACGGCAACTGAACCGTCTCGATTCATGTTGAATGAAAACCCGCTTTGTGGCACATTGGTGTCAAGTCGGAGAAATGTAATGCCTACAGGAGGACAGACGGCTAATGGCTAAGAAGGTCACGGTCACGTTGGTGGATGACTTCGACGGTGGGGGCGCCGCGGATGAAACTGTTGAATTCGGGCTCGATGGCGTGAGCTACGAGATAGACCTGTCGGCCAAGAACGCGGCCAAACTTCGCTCAGATCTCGGGCAGTGGATTGATTCCAGTCGCCGCGTCGGTGGTCGACGCCGTGGCCGGTCGGCCGGCTCCGGCAAGGGTCGCGGAGCTATCGATCGGGAACAGAGTGCGGCAATCAGGGAGTGGGCCCGCCGCAATGGTCACAATGTGTCCACCCGCGGCCGGATCCCTGCTGACGTCATCGCCGCGTTCCACGCAGCAACGTAGCCCGAGATTGCCAGCGTCCG
>DAOUYK010000024.1 GCA_030666145.1 Mycolicibacterium sp.
TCGCCCCCAGCTGGTCGTTACGGAATTCCGTGGTACGGGGGCAGTCGTCGAGGTTATGGCGGTCGTCGATAGTAGCGGCTCGCCGTCGAATTAGTACGCGGCGCTGGCGTTCGCCGTCCGCAGACGAGGGCACCGACAGGGTCCGGGCTCAGGCCGCCGACGAACTCGAACGGCTGCAGTCCCAAATCGACGACGTCCTCGCAGACATGCAGATCGACCCGTCCATGTACGAGCTCCCGCCGGTCGACATTCCGGCCGCTAACCCGTCGGATACCCCGGCGCCGGAGGCGCTTTGCTCGTCGGACGGTTCCTACGCCGAGCAGACCACACGGTTGATGAGAGACCGGATTTAGGACGACATGAGCCAAACTAAGCGCAAGCGAGCTCTGATCGTTGTTCGTCTGTCGCCTTTAACCGATGCGACCACGTCACCAGAACGGCAGCTTAAGAAGTGCAGGGAGCTATGCACTCAACGCGGATACGAAATAGTCGGTGTGGCTGAGGACTTGGATGTCATTGCCGGGACAACAACACCGTTTGACAGACCGCAGCTAGGACCCTGGCTGACGAACCGATTCAACGACTTCGATGTACTCGTCTTCTTCAGAGTCGACAGAATCGTCAGGAGACTGTTCGATCTAGCAGACATGATCAAGTGGTCGCGTGAGCACGAGGTGACTTTGGTCAGCGCGACCGAATCTCACTTTGACCTATCGTCAGACTTCGGCGACATTCTCGCCTTGCTGGTCGCCAAAGTCGCCGAGATGGAGCTCGAAGCCATCTCTGAGAGAATTAGGTCTGCCAGCCAGCACAATATGAAAGAGGGCAAGTACCGGGGCGGACACCCGCCTTGGGGCTACGTTCCGACCGCCGAGGACGGGGCTCGGCGGGGCGATCGGAGATCGCGGCGACGAGCCGATCGGCGCCTAGTTCAAGCACCAGATCAAGTGAAGGTCATTCAAGAAGTTGTTGGCAGGGTGCTGGAGGGTGAACCGCTGCGGGCTATCGCCCATGATCTGACCGGCCGCGGCGTCCCGACGCCTGCTGATTGCTTCGCCATACATCAAGGGAGAGAACCGAAAGGCTACAAATGGACCGGCGGCAGGCTGAAGAAAATTCTGGTCTCTGAGGCGCTGCTCGGTTATGCGATGTCCGGTGAGAAGCCGTTGCGGAATGAGGACGGCTCGCCCGTGATCAGGGCCGAGGCGATCCTCACCCGCGAGGTCTTCGACAGAGTAGGGGTCGAGCTAACTGAGCGTGAAAACCGCAGGGAGCCAACAAAGAGATCGACGGCTCTGCTGCTCAGAATCATTTCCTGCGGTGTGTGTGGCCGCCCCGCCTACAAGATGCAACCCGGACCGGGAAGGGCTTTGCGGTACAGGTGTGCCTCGGCGCAGGATCGAGAAAAGTGCGGGAATATCTCAATCCCGCTGGCAGAGATTGACGATGCGGTTGAAAGCATGATCCTGACCCTGCTGAAGGGTTCGTATCGGATGGAGAGGGTTTGGGATTCCGGGACGGATCACGGCTCGGAGCTTGCGGAGATTGATGACGCTTTGGCTGATCTAACCGATCAGCTCGGTACCGGGGCGTTCACTAGGGGGACGCCGCAACGTGAACGCCTGGACTCTAGGATCGCCGCTCTGGCGGCTCGGCAGGCTGCGCTTTCGGAGGTGACTGTCAAGCCTGCCGGATGGGAGTGGACGCCGACGGATGAACTTT
Organism: Mycolicibacterium sp.; assembly: GCA_030666145.1. Taxonomy (GTDB): domain Bacteria; phylum Actinomycetota; class Actinomycetes; order Mycobacteriales; family Mycobacteriaceae; genus Mycobacterium. Next base: position 1,723 of record DAOUYK010000024.1, read on the forward strand.
TCTCGGATTGGTGGGCAGGGCAGGACGTCACGGCTCGAAACGTTTGGTTGCGGTCGATGAACGTCCGGGTCGAGTTTGATCGTGAACAGACCAGGTTTGACTTCGGCGATCTGGAGACGCTCACCGAACAGACCGCTGGCGGTTCGAACGCTGCAGCCTACAAGGAGATGTTCGCCGAGATGACAAAGAGGGGTGTGGCCGGTATGGAGGTCTGGCCTGACCGGATAGAGCTGGTGGAGCGAGGTGAGGACCCTGTGAGGGAGTCGATTCGGCGCTAGAGCGGTTTAGAGGGCACGGCCCCGATTAGGCGCTTGCATCGTCGCAGTTCAGAGGCTTCCCCGGTTTGAACCTCAAAACGCATCATCCCAGTTCAGAGCGTTTTGACTCTTGGATTCTGCACTTCCGTGAACCCCTATACCCCAGGGGGGTGGCCCAATCGTTTACAGAGCCATACAGAGCTTTTCTCTTGAAGACGTAGCGAGACATTGGAGTCGAATAGCACGGACCGATGCTAGAGCGCATCGGACGCGCGTCCAACCATCAGGTTGGGCCGACGGCCAGTTCATAGCGGAAGTCCACCGGACGATTAACCAGCTCTTAGTCGCCCTAGACGACCCGCCGCTCGACGACATCCAACGCGACACGGACACTCCCGACACCCGAGTCCGCTGACCCCAAAGCTGCTTGCGGAGCCGTTGCACCAATCTCAGAGCCTCGGCGCCAACCGTGGTGATCTTCGAGATGAGCCAGTGGTACATCGGCTTTGCTACACCGCTCGTGCGACGACCGTGTCGTACAGGCCGAGGTGACTAAGCCCTTCGTGGCTGCCAATTCCAGTGTAGGACAGCGATGCGTCCTCGTATCGGCGGAAGGCGAACACGCCCTGGTTCATGTGCGTGCTGTTAAAGACGTTGAGGGACACCAACAGGTGGAAGTCGCGCACGCTCAAGCCGGTGACAGTCTTTAACAGGTCGGGCTCCAGCTTCGTGATGACGTCCTCGAGCGTGCTCCCGAAAGTCCGTGAGGTACATGAACGCTGGGATGCGGGTCGCGAACTTGACCAGCTTTTCCTGGATCTGCATGCGTTTTGACTTGTACTCTAGTGCTCACTCGTTGGTATCCGATGCGCTGTCCCATGTCCCATGTCCCTGACTCCTGTCTTCGATCCGACTGTCCAGTTAGGCACTCAATCCCAGTAGGCATTTGTCAAACAATGTCGATATCGGCCCTAGATTGACACATTAGGGCATCGCCGATGGAGTCCACTACGGGTATACCCACGTTGTCTTGTTCTCTGGCACGGCCTGGCTGTGCTTGCATTTGAAGCACTTTATGGATTGGGTCTTAACCGGCGCGCCCGCCGACGCTACGGGCTGAATGAACGCTGCGGGCGGATTGAACAACGCGCCGCTCGGTCCACTCCAGTGCACCTGCCCTTTTTGGGTCCACGGAGAGCCTGACCTGTTCCTCGCCGCCAGTGAGGGCAAGTAATATCCAGACCGGTATCCACAAGCCCAACGTGAACACCGAAAGCAGTAGATGCAGGATATGGTTCACCGGCTGTCCTCTGAGGACGGCCGCACTGGTAGGGGTTCGGCATGATCTACACGGCGTTGCCGGTGCCCAACGCCGTCCCCGCGGTAGTAGCGGCGGCACCGGGCATCGTGACTCTAGCCGACTTGCCGCCCGTCACTGGCCGCGCGGCACTGTGATTCTGGTATGAGCACCCAGGGCCCCGAGGCGCCCGTGGGCAGGACCGCAATGGCGAAGGTCACCCGTCGTCTCATCCCGTTCCTCGTCCTGCTCTATTTCGTCAACTATCTCGACCGCGTCAACATCCGCTTCGCAGGGCCGAACGGCATGAACGAAGAACTCGCCATGAGCGCCACCATGTTCGGATTCGCCTCTGGGATCTTCTTCTTCGGCTACCTGTTACTGGAAGTCCCGAGCAATATCGCGCTGAACAGGTTCGGGGCACGGCGCTGGCTCGCCCGCATCATGTTCACCTGGGGGATCATCAGCACCGCGATCGCGTTCGTCCCCAACGCGGAAACGCTTGTCGTGCTGCGCTTCCTGCTGGGCGTGGCCGAAGCCGGCTTCTTCCCCGGAATCATCCTCTACCTCACCTTCTGGTTCCCCGAAAAGCATCGCGCACGGGCGGTCTCGTTGTTCATGATCGCCGTGCCGGCCTCAACGGCCATCGGCGCCACAGTGTCGTCACTGATAATCGAATGGGGCCACGGGATTTTGGGTTTGGCGGGCTGGCGCATCATGTTCTTGGTCGAAGGACTGCCCGCGATTGCGCTGGCTTTCGCCTGCTGGTTCTACCTCACCGATCGGCCGGCCAAGGCGAGCTGGCTCGATTCCGGCGAAAAGCAATGGCTGGAAGCGAAACTAGCGGTGGAGCGAGTCGCGGCAGAGGCCGACCAACACTGGCCGCTCAAGAAGGCGCTCACCCACCCCAGGGTTCTCGCCCTGGCTGTCATCTACTTCGGAATCACCTATGGACTGTACGCGGTCGGATTCTTTCTCCCCAGCATCATCGTGGGCCTCCAGCATCAGTACGGTACCCAGCTGAGCATCATCGAACGCGGGGTGGTCACGGCGATCCCCTTCCTTGTCGCAGCCGTCGTGATGGTGCCGTGGGCGCGCCACGCCGACCGGACCGGTGAACGCGTCTGGCACGTGGCGATCCCCGCGATCGTCGGTGGGGTGTCCATACCCGCCGCGCTCTACATGACCAACCCGTATCTGGCGATGCTGGCCGTAACCTTGTCCACCTGCGCGATCATGTGCGCCCTGCCGGTATTCTGGGCCCTGCCATCGACTTTCCTGACCGGTGTCGCTGCGGCCGGAGGTATCGCGCTGATCAACTCGCTCGGCAATCTCAGCGGATTCGGGGGGCCCTACATCACCGGCTGGCTCACCGATCTCACCGGCGACACCAGAGTGGCACTGTGGGTGGTGGGGGCGTTGTCCCTCAGTTCTGCGGCCCTGGTCGTCTATCTGGGCGCACACCCTAAGTCGGCAACCGCTGAATCGAAAACCACTGCAGCACAAAGCAAAGAAGTGATGGTCGAACCATCGGCCATAGGGAGGATGGATGATTCGCGGTTGGTGCGGGAAGAACACCTAAGGAAACGGTTGTGATGAGTGGGGGCGAGGCGTCACCTGCAGAGAGGTTGGCTGGGCTGTCGATCGTCGAACGCCGTGCGGTGGGCAAGGCCGTGGCCAGTGGCTTAATCGAGGGGTGGAGGCCGGCCCCTCGCCGTGTTCCTTGTGATCATCAGCATCACACTGAGCGGGGTGGTCGGGCACTGCATGGGACTAGAAGCCGCCCGCGTATAAATCCATCAGAATCATGCGGTATCAGGGGCTCAAGCATGCGGTGCAGTTTTCTTCGCCCAGCTCGGCCCATTTCGCCTCGTTCCGCTTCACGCTGGGCGGGGTGTCTCCCTGTCCCGGAAACACGTCATAGCACGGGCCAAAGACCCGGGGGTGGGGACGGATCAGCTCTGCCTGGTCATTGAGCCAATATGCGTTCAGGTCTTCCGTCAGGCCACCGGTCCAATACGTCGCGGCGATGCGTTGGATCTCATCTAGGGTCAAGGGGCTTCCATCGCTTCCTTCGACTACCAGATCGCGGATGAAGTCCTGGATGTGTTCGCCCTCTCCCTCTTCCTGCACCTTCGCGTTCCAGTTGAACAGCAGGAGAAAGCCGCGATAGTAGGGCTGCTTTTCATAGCCGGAGTTGTCCCAGAACACTTCTAGCAACTTTTCGAGACCAATAGTGCGACCATCGATGGTTTGACCATCGACCACCAACTCGCCGGTATCCCAATAGTCACTCATGAACCTGTTGTACCGTGAGGCGTAGGTTGCGAAAGAATCAGAATCAGCATTGGTCTCATAAGCGAAATACTCACCCATGAAATCGGCGAAGCCCTCCGCCCAAAGTCCAAAATCATACTTCGCGCTCGCCGCAAGATATTCAGGCCGGAGCCAGTTATGCGAATATTCGTGGCTCACATGAAGACGGAGATCATTAAAGATCGACAAATCGCCTTCGCGTTCCGTCGTCGACAAAAAGTGCTTAGGCACAAAAGTAGTCACGCCATCTCCCCACCAGAAACCACCGAAACGATCCGTCTCCGAACTAGTGTAGGTATTAATGAGGTAGAAAAATTCCGTCTGCCCTTCGACGGGGGTAAAGAAGTTCCGCTCGCTCTCCATGATCGCAGCCATGTCGTTAAAAAACCCTCCCACGTCGGGAATGACATCGCTCGGACCGGTCATGCCAAGATGAACTGTGTACGGCCCTTGCGATAACGTCCTCTTTTCATAGATCAGGTCGCCGAACAGGAACAACTGAGCGCCTCCCGCGATGCCGTCGTGCGGCCTGCCTGGATAATGGGCAAAAAATGCGTCCCGAGTGGTGGTCGTTTCAATCGTGCAGACAGCACCGCATCCGTCGGTATCGCTGCCAACAGCACTCAGCAACTTCCAATCACTCTGGCCGGCCGGCGCGACGAAATTTATGGCGATATCCAGGTCCCCTGGGCGGTCGGGCATGAGCAAAGTCGAGTGGCTTGAAAAGTACCAGTTCATCGGCTGAAAACTATTGTAAAAGACACCGTACTGCTCAGATGGCGGCCCTTCGAAGAGTTGCCGCACATTGTATTCAATTCTAGCCGGTTCCGTTGTGTTCTCAAACTTTATTCGCAAAATCTTCGGTTGCCCCGTCTCAAGTCTCTCCGCCCCATCGATCTGACCGATATCGATCGCTTCGTACAGCTTCTCCTCTTCCTTGCCGCCCGCCTTTTCAAAGGTCTCCGGCAAGAAAATATCGAGAACCTGCCCATCGCCAGGATTCTCGATGGTCATGTGCACATCCAGCGTGTTCTCCTCCCCAGCGCTCAAGTCATACCTCAGGGTCAGATTGGGATTCGGCGCTGTTGGCGGGGCCGCCGCCGTCTCAATCACCGACACCGTGGTGCCAGTGGTGCCGCCGTTGCCGACCGCTCCACCGTCACCGCCGGCACCACCGCTGCCGCTACTGAACCCATGGCTGATGCCCAGGCCCCCTCCGACCCCGCGGTCACCGCGGGTGGCGGCGTAGATCGTCCCCCCGCTTTCATACACACCGAACACGGTCATGCTGCCCAGCCCGGAGTTGGCGGTGGTGCGGTTGGTGAAGGTGGTTCCGCCGTCGGTCGAGCTGCCCGGTCCGGTTTCATCGGCGAACGCTACTGCCGGCATGGACGCAATCGCCGCCCCAACACCCAAAGCAACCGCAAGCGCGCCCACCGATCCCACATAACGGGAGTAGCCCAACCATGCAGGCTTGCGCGAAACCCCAGCCCCGTACTCGATCGGACGCACTCGGACCCGACCAGCAGAAACCCGACGGGAACGCGGCGAACCAGCAGAAAGCTGATCGCCCGAATTAGCCCCTGGTGCACGCAGTGCAACGATTTCGCAACCCTATCCCCAGAATTTCCTCAGCACAGACGATCGACGTCTATTTCTGAAGAAACACCGCGCCGCCGACGCCAGCAACGCTCGTCATCGCCGGCGACATTTACGACGGGGACTGGCAGTCCTACGAGACCAGTTTGTCTATTTTCCGTGAGCCTATCTACTACGCCGCGTAGTAAACCCGTACCGACCTGGACGCCCGCAATACCGTCCGGTCATACAAGACCCCCTGGGGGTACACCCCCTGCCCTTACTGGGTACGCATAGGCTGTGCACTGCTACTGATGCAGTGTGTGTGCAGCGCTGATTCGCTGCGTGTAAGCAAGTGCGCAAGTGCAAGCAACTACTCACACTGCGTACTACTGAGTACTACTGGTAGTACTACCTACTACCTACCTACCCTGTGCTGTGCACACGCACGCTGTGCGTGCTGTGTGCTGGTAGTGCAGCGTGCTGTGTGCACGCTGTGTGTGGTGGTGTGTGCACCTCGGGGTGCACGCAGGTGTGTGGGTGGTGGGGCGCAGCCCGTACTTGTTCACGCAGTGCGCGGCGTAGGCCTGAAGCTCGTTTCCAGGCGCGTAGGTCCGTGACCAGGCAGTACTTTGCTCGAAGGAGAATTGATACGAGAACGACGGAATATCCACCGCGATTCCAGGATAGGTATTCCAGTACCAGGTGCCCCCAGGCTCGTCGCCGGCTTCGACGACGAGATAATCACTCAGACCGGAGCGGTCCAGCTGAATCGCTGTCCCGATGCCAGAGAAACCGGCACCCACGATCACCGTCTGGTAGTCAGGCACGGCGTGGTCACGCGCTGTCATACGACCTCCCCAGGGAGCGCTTCTCCAAAACCTTAATGCTGGAGCAGTCAGCGCCCTCGGCTTTGGCCACGTCGCTCTGCTGATACCGCGCGTGGCGTCGCAGCTGAGGTCTCGACCATTCGACTGCCCAGCGGCACCAGATTGCGGTCAGGCGACGGTCGCCAGCGCCGCTCGCAGGGCCCTCAGGCCACGTCCGGTGGCTTCGGTTGCAGTGGGAACGACGCCGGCATAGGCGATGAAGCCGTGCACCAGCGACTCAGCGTTGTGCAGTTCGACCGCTACCCCTGCTTCGGCCAGCAGTTCGGCGTACCGGACGCCGTCGTCGCGCAACGGGTCGTGACCGGCCACGGCGATGTAGGCCGCGGGTAGACCCGACAGTTCGCCCCGTGCGGGTACCAGAGTGGCCGGTGGCCCAGACATGTCGGTGTTGCCGACATACCAACGGGTGAAGCCCTTGCATGCCGCCAAGGTAAGGATGGGAGCTTCGGCGTTGTCGGTGAATGACGGCAGCGAGGTATCGAAGGTGGTGGATGGATACCAGAGCAGTTGAAACCGCACCGCGATGGCGGCATCGCGGACCAGCTGCGCCACCACGGCTGCCAGGTTCCCGCCCGCGGAGTCGCCGGCCACGGCCAGGCGATCCGGATCGGCTCCGATCTGCCCGGCATTCCGGGCCACCCACTGGGTGGCGGCCCAGACGTCGTCGACGGCGGCGGGGAACGGGTGCTCCGGCGCCAGCCGGTAGTCGATCGACACGACCACCGCCTCGGCACCTACGGCGTGCATCCGCGCGGGGCCGTCGTAGGTGTCCAGGTCGCCGACCGACCATCCGCCTCCGTGGATGAAGACGACTACGGGAAGCGCGGAATGCTCAGATGGAGGACGGTAGACGCGCACGCGGAGCGGCCCGCCGGGGCTCTCGATAGTGCGATCGGCAACCGTCACCTCCGGATGCACCGATTGGCGCGGAAGGTCGGCAAAGCGCTGACGGGCCTGCTGCGGGCCGCCGTCGGTGGTCAGCTGAAACGGAACACCCTCGAGCACCTGCTGCAGGACGTCATCCAGGGACATGGCACACACCGTACGCACCCGGCCGCAAGAGGCTGTCTTCGGCCGGACCCGAGACTTCGCTTGATGCCGACTCTGTCCAACGGGGACAACGGCGATCGCCATACGGCCGCCGCCTGATTTAGTAGGTTCTTCGGCCGGTCGTCAGGACCGTCTGCTAGACCTGGCCAGTGACGACTACCCGGCAGGCTGCTGAGCACGAACCGGTCGCTCGGGTGCTGCCCATGCTGACGGTGCCTCACCTGGACCGCGAATTCGATTACCTGGTGACGGCAGCGCAATCCGATGACGCCCAGCCCGGCGTGCGGGTGCGGGTACGGTTCCACGGCCGGCTGGTCGACGCATTTATCCTCGAAAGGCGTTCAGAAACAGACCATATCGGTAAACTTGGTTGGCTCGATAAGGTGGTCTCGGCTGAATGCGTCCTCACCCACGATGTGCGCCGTCTGGCCGAGGCGGTCGCCGCCCGATACGCGGGAACCCGCGCCGATGTTCTGCGGCTGGCAGTCCCTCCCCGACACGCCAGCGTGGAGAAAAAGCCCCAACCACAACTGGGGCCGCCGTTGGACAGCCGCGCTGAGGCCCTGGACACGTCGGGCTGGTCGGCCTATGGCGGGGGAGCGCAGTTCATTGCGGCGCTCCAAGACGGCCGGGCCGCGCGGGCCGGGTGGCAGGCGTTGCCGGGTGAGTCTTGGTCGCAGCGGCTGACCGAGGCTGCCGCAGTGACCGTGAACTCCGGCCGCGGCGTGCTTGCCGTGGTTCCCGATCAACGCGATATGGACCAGCTCTACAACGCTGCCATCACCGTGGTCGAGGAGCGCAGGGTGGTCGCGTTGTCGGCCGGCCTGGGACCTGCCGAACGCTACCGACGTTGGCTGTCTGTGCTGCGGGGCGACGCGCGTCTGGTGATCGGTACGCGCAGTGCGGTTTTCGCGCCTGTGGCGAAGCTGGGTCTGGTGGCGGTGTGGGATGACGGCGACGATTCGCTGGCCGAACCGCGGGCGCCCTACCCGCACGCCCGCGAGGTGGCGATGCTGCGTGCACACCAGTTACGCTGCGCGGCACTGCTCGGTGGCTACGCCCGCAGCGCCGAAGTGCAAGCGCTGGTGCGCAGCGGCTGGGCACACGACTTAACAGCCCCTCGGCAGGTGCTGCGGATGCGGGCGCCGCGTGTGGTCGCGCTGGAGGATAGCGCCTACGCACAGCAACGAGACCCAGCTGCCCGCACCGCCCGGTTGCCCTCGGTAGCCCTGGATGCAGCCCGGGCCGCGCTGGGGGGCGGCTCGCCGGTGCTGGTACAGGTGCCCAGGCGGGGTTATGTGCCTTCGCTGGCATGTGGGCGGTGCCGCACCATCGCCAGGTGCCGGCACTGCACCGGCCCCCTCTCACTGCCCGACCGTGACGCCCCCGGTGCGCTGTGCCGATGGTGCGGACGCGACGAGTTGGCGCTGCTCTGCGTGCGGTGCGGATCCAACGCGGTACGTGCTGCCGTCGTCGGCGCGCGCCGCACGGCCGAGGAACTGGGCCGGGCGTTTCCCGGGGTGCCGGTGGTCACCTCCGGCGGCGAGGACGTGGTGGACCGCGTGCCCCAGCACCCCGCGGTGGTGGTGGCGACACCCGGTGTTGAGCCGACCACCACCGATGGCTACGGCGCCGCGTTGTTGCTTGACGGCTGGGCGCTGTTGGGCAGACAGGACTTGCGTGCCGCCGAGGACACGCTGCGGCGTTGGATGGCGGCGGCCGCCCTGGTCCGAAGCCGGGCCGAGGGCGGCGTCGTGGTGGTCGTCGCAGAATCCGCGCTTGCCACCGTGCAGGCACTGATCCGGTGGGATCCGATCGGGCATGCGCAGGTTGAACTCGACTCTCGAGTTGAAGTGGGTCTTCCTCCCGCGGTGCACATGGCGGCGGTGGACGGTACCCCGGCTGCGGTGTCGGCGCTGTTGGACACGGGCGAGTTGCCGCCGAACAGCGAGCGGATCGGGCCGGTCGACCTGCCGCTGGGCGCTCGCAGGCCGCCCGGTGTTCCGGTCGACCTGCCGGTCAGCAGAATGCTGGTACGCGTACCCCGCAATGATGGGCTGGCATTGGCTGCCGCGCTGCGAAGAGCAACCGCGATCCAAAGCGTGCACCAGGATCAGGAGCCGGTTCGTGTGCAGATCGACCCATTGCACATAGGGTGATCCGGGACGGCACTGGAACAGGAGGTGACATGCGGCGCCCAGTCAAGTGGCTGATCCCGTTGCTTGTCATCGGTTTTGGGCTGCTGTGGCCCGCAATCTTCCAGGGCTCGGCTGAGTCTTCTGGCCCTGTTGTCTATGACCCGGTGGCGATCACCGACTACGACGTCAACGTCGTCGTCCACGACGACGGCGGTATGCGCGCCGTAGAGACGATCACCACCGAGTTTCCCAGCGGGCGTCACGGCATATTCCGCTACTGGGATGTCGCCAACCAGAACAACCCCAACGTGCGCCAGACACCAGTGATCACCTCCGTTCTTCTCGATGGCAAGCCGGCGCGGTACCAGTTGTCATGGGAGGACGGCGAGCGGTTCCGGGTGGCCAAGATCGGCGATCCGGATCGCACGCTCAGATTCGGCAGCCACGTCTTCGAGATCAGCTACACCATTCCCGGTGTCCTGGACCCGGGCGACATCGGCGCGGACAAACGGTTCGCGGAGTCTGTCGGTGCCGGCGCAGCGCCTTCGGTCTTCTTCTGGAACGTCATCGCGCCGTCCTGGAACAACCGCATCGACCGGGCCGACATCACCGTCACTCTCCCCGGGGAGGTCGGCGCCGCCCAGTGCTCGGTCGGGTACGGAGTCGGCCGCGCCTGCGAAGACCTGACTGTCCGCGGCAAGACGGTGACTCTGTCGGCCACCGCCCTGCCCCCGCGCACCCCGGTCACGGTCCGGGCGGGCGTGGACCTGCCAACTCCGCCGCAGAACACCTTGCCCTGGGCTTTCACCTGGGATCGGGTCTTGGGGCGCTCGGTGTCCGGCGTGATCTGGGTAGCCGGGCTCAGTGTGCTCTTTGGTGTCGGCGGACTGCTGTGGTACCGCACGACGCTCGAGCGCTCGCCGGGTTTCCCGCTGCAGTACGGGCCTCCGCCGGGGCTGGGACCAGTCCAGACTGAATACATCCGCACCGAGGCGGTCCCCAAGAACGGCCTCACCGCCACGCTGTTCTATCTGGCCGAACGGAAATTGGTTGCTCTGGAGCAGGTCAGCGACAAACAGTGGAACGTCCGCGGGATCAGCCAACCCGGCCAGTGGGCCAACATTGATCCGGTCAGCGTCGCGGTGGCCTCGGCGCTGAAGGTCGACAGTTCCGGCTCTCTGTTCAAGGCTAAGAAGACGGTCAAATCGGGCAAGAAGCTCAGCACAGCCAAGACCAACATGACCAAGGCCGTCGAGGAATGGGCCCTGCAAGACGGTTTGATGTTCAAGCGCAAAAAGGAACTGTGGGTCCGCGCTGCCAACGCGGCGGCGTTCATTCTGATGATCTGCGGGTTCTTCCTGTGGGGATTTCCAGCCACCATATGGGCCATGCCGTTCGCGGCATTCTTCATTTGCTCGGTCGGGTCGTGGAATGACGGAGTCGGCACTCGGCGAACGGCTGCAGGCCGTGAGTTATGTTCGCGTGCAGGCGGTTTCCATCGCATTCTGGCCACCGAATCCTCTGAGGCGCGGTTCGACTTCGGGGCGAGGAAAGACCTGTACTCGGCCTACGTGCCGTTCGCGGTCGCCGCGGGCGCGGCCGCGCTGTGGGCTAAGAAGTACGAGGCCTCCACCGGTACCGCTGCGCCGCAACCGGATTGGTACAGCACCTCAACGACGGCAGGGGCGACCGCCTGCGGTTTCTCCAGAGGCCCGGATTTCGACAGTTTCGAATCAGCTCTGTCGTCGTCAATCGGCGCCTACACCGCATCACAGTCGTCGTCTTCGTCGGGTGGAGGTGGCGGGTTCAGCGGAGGCGGCGGTGGTGGAGGCGGCGGTGGAGGAGGTGGATCATGGTGAGATTCTTGTTGATCGTCGTGCTGCTCCTGGCCGTTTCGGTCCTGATGGTATTTGTGATCGGCTACAACAAGATTCGCGGGGCGGACGTCCGGGTTGCTGAAGCGCTCTCCGGTATCGACGTAGAGCTGACCCGGCGGGCTTCGCTGATCCCCAGTCTCGTGCATACCGTGCAATCGTTCGCCGGGCACGAGAAAGGGATCCTGGATCATGCGACACAAGCTCGTGCAGCCCTGGCGGCCGCAACGACAGGCAAGTCCGTCGCGCAGCGCAGCACGGCCGAGAAGGATCTTGACAGTGCGCTGGCCCCGCTGCTCGCGCTCGGACAGGCCTACCCACAGTTGAACTCGTCGAGCAATTTTCTGAACCTGCAGGAAAACCTCACTGACACCGAGAACAAGCTGGCGTTTGCCCGTCAGTACTACAACGACGCGGCCGCGACGTTGAACCGGTCGCTCACCACGATCCCGTGGATGTTCGTCGCTCCCTTGGCGGGGGTGGCCGAGCGGGAGTACTACCAGACCCCTCGATAAAACCAGACCCCGCGAAGGGCTGGCGACCGGCTACCTAGACTGGCTCGGTGCGCGTTGTGTTCGCCGGCACCCCTGAGCCGGCACTCCCGTCGTTGGGTCGACTGCTCGGCTCGACCCGGCACGAAGTCGTCGCGGTGCTGACTCGCCCGGACGCCGCCTCGGGGCGCCGTGGGCGCCCCGCCCCCTCCCCGGTGGCACAAGTTGCGCTGGACAAGTGTGTTCCGTTGGGCATTCCCCTGCTGCGGCCCGCGCGCCCCAATTCGCCCGAGTTCGTTGCCGAACTCGCCGAGTTAGCGCCAGACTGCTGCGCCGTGGTGGCTTATGGTGCGTTGCTGGGTGACGCGGTGCTCGCGGTACCCGACAACGGCTGGATCAACCTGCATTTCTCCCTGCTACCAGCATGGCGGGGTGCCGCGCCCGTGCAGGCGTCCATCATCGCCGGCGATTCGGTGACGGGTGCGACCACGTTCCTGATCGAGCGCAGTCTGGATTCAGGTCCGGTGTACGGCGTGGTCACCGAGACCATCCGCGCCCGCGACACCGCGGGAGACCTACTTGGGCGCCTGTCGGTATCGGGTGCGGCATTGCTTGAGTCCACACTCGACGGGATCGCCGACGGCATCCTGACCGCGGTGCCCCAGCCGAGAGAAGGTGTGACCGCCGCACCCAAAATCACCGTCGACGAGGCCAGAGTCCGGTGGGAACTACCTGCTCAAGCGATCGAGCGCAGGATCCGCGCGATGACTCCTCATCCGGGGGCCTGGACCATGATCGCCGACCTGAGGTTCAAGTTGGGGCCGGTGGTGATCGACGTCGATTCCCACGACGTTTTGGAGCCGGGCGAGATCCGTGCTGCCCGCAACGGTGTCCGGGTGGGCACCGGGTCGCGCTCTGTTGTGCTGGACCGGATCCAGCCACCAGGCAAGAAGCCGATGATCGCCGCCGACTGGGCCCGCGGTGCTCGGCTGGCCGACGGGGAACGCGCACGATGATCCGACCTGGCAAACGGCGCCCCGCCAAGCGCAAAGAATTCGACCCCGCCCGGCGGGCGGCGTTCGACGTACTGCGGGCAGTCTCCGAGCGCGACGCTTACGCGAACCTGGCATTGCCGGCGATCCTTCGGGAGCGCGGGATCGCTGGGCGCGACGCGGCTTTCGCCACGGAACTGACCTATGGCACCTGCCGCACTCGTGGGCTGCTCGACGCGGTCATCGTCCACGCGGCGGGCCGCCCGGCCGACAAGATCGATGCGGTGCTGTTGGACCTGCTTCGGCTGGGCAGCTACCAGCTGTTGCGGACCCGGGTCGGTCAGCACGCGGCAGTGTCGACGACCGTTGAGCAAGCTGGCATCGAATTCGATACGTCTCGAGCGGGATTCGTCAACGGTGTACTGCGCACTATCGCCGCTCGCGACGAGGCCGAATGGGTCGACGAGCTTGCGCCGCGGGTGTCGACCGATCCGATTGGAAATTTGGCGTTCGCCCATGCCCATCCACGATGGATCGCACAGGCTTTCGCCGATGCGCTCGGCGCTGATGCAGGGGAGCTGTCGGCATTGTTGGCCAGCGACGATGCGCGCCCCGATGTCCATCTTGCAGCCCGGCCGACCACGTTGACCGCGGCCGAGCTGGCCGTTCAGGTCCACGGCACAGTCGGCCGATATTCGCCCTATGCGGTGTATCTGGCCGGCGGTGACCCCGGCTTGCTCGCACCCGTCCGCGACGGTACGGCGCTGGTCCAAGACGAGGGAAGCCAGCTGGTGGCTCGGGCGTTAACCCTGGCGCCCCTGGCCGGGATCGACCGCGGGCGATGGCTGGACCTGTGTGCTGGCCCGGGTGGCAAGACGGCGCTGCTCGCCGCGGTCGGCCAGGCAGGCGGTATCAGCGGCTTCCGTGTCACTGCAGTAGAACCGGCACCGCACCGCGCTGATCTTGTCGCACAGAACACAGGGGGCCTGCCGGTCGATGTGGTGTGTTTCGACGGCCGCGAATCGGGGCTGGGGCGCGGCTTCGACCGAGTGCTCGTGGATGCGCCCTGCACCGGTCTGGGTGCGCTGCGACGCCGGCCCGAGGCGCGGTGGCGGCGCGAGCCCGGCGATGTGCCGCAGCTGGGAAAGCTGCAGCGAGAACTGCTGGCATCCGCAATCGGGTTGACCAGACCGGGCGGTGTGGTGCTGTATGCGACCTGCTCGCCGCACCTGGTCGAGACGGTTGGGGTGGTCGCCGATGCACTGCGCCGGCACCCGGTTGCCGCGATCGACGCCCGGCCGTTATTCGAACCGGCCGACGAACTCGGCCCCGGCCCGTACGTCCAGCTCTGGCCACACCGGCACGGTACCGACGCGATGTTCGCCGCCGCTCTGCAAGTACGCTGACCTCCATGCGTGCCGCGCCGGAAACTGGTTCAGTCCCGCTGATAGCTCCCTCCATTCTGGCCGCCGATTTCGCTCGGTTGGCAGAGGAGACCGCAGCGGTGCAGGGCGCCGACTGGCTGCACGTTGACGTCATGGATAACCATTTCGTTCCTAACCTCACGCTTGGTCTTCCGGTCGTGGAATCGCTGCTGAAGGTCACTGATATTCCGATGGATTGTCATTTGATGATTGACGATCCCCAGCGCTGGGCGCCTCCCTATGCAGAAGCAGGCGCGTACAACGTGACAATCCACGCCGAGGCTACTGACAACCCGGTGGGCGTCGCCCGCGACATTCGGGCCGCCGGCGCCAAGGCGGGCTTGGCGATCAAGCCGGGCACGCCGCTCGAGCCGTATCTGGAGATACTGCCCGAATTCGACACCGCGTTGATAATGTCGGTGGAACCTGGTTTCGGCGGCCAGAAGTTCATCCCTGAGGTGCTGCCCAAGGTCGCCATCCTGCGTCGCCTCGTCGAATCGGGCGAGCTGACCGTCCTTGTCGAGATCGACGGTGGTATCAACGACGACACCATCGAACAGGCCGCCGAGGCCGGCGTCGACTGCTTCGTTGCTGGCTCGGCTGTCTACAGTGCCGGCGACCCCGCTGCTGCTGTGGCGGCCCTGCGCAGGCAGGCAGCGGATGCTTCCCCCCATCTGGCGCCATGATTCTGGACGCTGCGATGCGGGCGGCTATAGAGCAGGCTGACCGGGTCAAGGGCCGTACATATCCGAATCCGCCTGTGGGCGCTGTCATTTTGGACTGCGACGGTGAGGTGGCTGGTGTCGGAACAACTTCACCGGCTGGCGGCCCGCACGCCGAGGTGCTGGCGCTGCGCCGGGCGGGTCGTCGTGCGATAGGCGGTACGGCGGTCGTCACTCTGGAACCATGTGGGCATTTCGGAAGAACGCCGCCATGCGTGGATGCGATTGTCGCAGCAGAGATTTCGTCGGTCGTCTATTCTGTCTCGGATCCCAACCCGATAGCCGCCGGTGGGGCGGCCCGGCTCGCCGAGGCCGGCATCACAGTCACGGCCGGTGTGTTGGCCGACTCTGTCAGCGGCGGCCCGCTGCGGGAGTGGCTACACAAGCAACGCACCGGATTTCCACACGTTACTTGGAAGTTCGCAACGAGCGTCGACGGACGCAGCGCTGCAGCTGATGGCACCAGCCAGTGGATCACCAGCGAGGCCGCCCGCACCGACGTGCACCGCAGACGCGCGGCTGCTGATGCGATCGTGGTTGGAACGGGCACCATCTTCGTCGACGACCCAAAGCTGACTGCGCGGCTGCCCGGCGGGGGCCTGGCTGTAGATCAGCCTCTGCGCGTGGTGGTAGGAGAACGTGAAATTTCTCCGGACGCAAAGGTTTTGAACGACGACTCGCGCACCATGGTGATCCGTACTCATGATCCTCACGAAGTAATCAGAGCGTTGTCCGACCGCACGGATGTCTTATTGGAGGGTGGCCCGACGTTGGCCGGCGCATTCCTGCGCGCCGGTGTGATCGACCGGATCCTGGCCTACGTGGCACCAATACTACTGGGAGGGCACATCGGGGCGGTCGGCGATGTCGGGGTGCTCAGCATCGCGCATGCGCAGCGATGGCGCTACGATTCGGTGCTACCGCTGGGTCCTGACGTATTATTGAGTCTTAAGCCCGCATAGCGGGCGGGGGCGATTGGGTTGTTATCCAATCGTTTCCGAATATTCAGACGCTCTTTCCGTGTGCGGCATCACATCCGTTCCCGGCGCCGCGTAGGGCATGTCGTGGTCGACAGTTTCAGTACACTCGTCCCAGAATCTGGGGTAATGACTGGGGCGGAAGTATCGCGATTGCGCCGGCGAAATGCGCACGGTGAGCACGAACAAAGGACAACGAGCATGACTGCACTGCAGGACTGGCTCAGCGTCAGTCGGGTCGATCCGCACCGCCTTAAGGCTGTGATCCGCGCCGCATGGCGGAGTCGGATCACCGAAGAATGTCGGATCACCGAAGAATCCGGACCAGCCGACGAACCTCAGCTCATGGGCCACGGGCGCGAGCGCTGCTGAGCAACGCCCTCGGGCGCCAACTCCTCAGCCACCTCGGTGTGCTCGTCGCGAGCAGCTATGAGAAGACCCAGCACAGCGCCCACCACGCACACCACCGCGGTGATCGTGAAGATCTCGGCATACTGCATGACGTAGGCCTCGCGGATTCTGCCGGCCTCAGCTGACAACCGCTCGGCGAGCGTGTCGCCCTCGGTGGTCACGGGGAGGTTGGCCAGGTGCTGGTTGAACCGGTAAAGCCCCCATGCGCTCAGCGCCGCGATGCCGATCAGCATGCCGATCATGCGGGCCACCACCACCGCCGCTGAGGCGATGCCGTGCTGGGCGGCCGGTACCACCCGCAGCGTCGCAGACGTCAGTGGGCCGATGACCAGCCCGAGACCGAGGCCGGCGATCGCCAGGTCGGTGTCCATCGCGGGCAGGGTGAACAGGCCGATGTCATGGCGCGCGGCCAACAGGTCGACCGGCCACTTCGAGATCAGCAGGTAACCCCCGGCAGCGATGAGCAGGCCGGCGAACGTGACGATCCGGTCCCCGATGCGGGTGGCTAGCCACCCGCCGAGCAATGCGCCAATCGGCAAAGCGACCAGAAAGCGCAGCAGCAGGAAGGCAGATTGGTATTGGTCCTGGCCGAGGACGCCCTGGCCGAACAGCTCGATATTGACCAGTGTCACCATCAGCGCCGCCCCGGCGGCCAGCGACGCGCCCAGTGCCGCCAGGAACGGCCGGAAGCGCACCCCCGTCGGTTCCAGCAGCCGCGTGCGGGCGAACTTCTCCCAGACGAAAAACATGACGGTCGCCACGGCCGCGGCAATCAATATCGGTGGGCCCCAGCTGGGCAGCACCTCCTTGCCGTCCGGCTTGGGATTGTAGAGGCCTATCACCGCCAGGCCGAGCGCGATGGCCAGCAGCAGACCACCGATCACGTCGACCTTCTGCGGATCGTCGGCTTCCTGCCGGCTAGGCACGCTGAAGTGGATCATCACCATAGCGATCGCCGCCAGCGGCAAGTTGACCCAGAAAACGGACTGCCAATGGTGGAACAGCCACACTAGGGAGATGCCGTAGATCGGGCCCAGTACGCTGCCCAATTCCTGGGCGGCACCCACACCGCCTAGGACGGCCGCGCGATTACGGACGGCCCACAGGTCGGCGGCCAGGGCCAATGTCACCGGCAGCAGGGCGCCGCTGGCAGTGCCTTGGATGACACGGCCGAGGACTAACACGGTGAGATCGGTCGACAGGGCCGTGATCACCGACCCGACGGCGAATCCGGCCAGGCTGACCTGTATCAGCATCTTGCGGCCGAACCGGTCTGATGCTCGGCCCAGCAGCGGCATCGCCGCGATGTAGCCGAGCAGGTAGCCGGTGATGATCGGGGTCACCCGCTGGATCTGATTAACGCCGATGCCGACGTCGGCCATGATGTCGGTCATGATCGTCACGACGACGTAGGTGTCGAGCGCGCCCAGCACCACCGCGAGACTGCCCGCGCTGATCGCGGTTCGGCGGCTGGTCCGGCCCGAATTCACTGCCGGCATGGACTTCGACACGGTGACTGAATGCCGACCCTGCATCACACCGCGGGTTTGTCGACGGTCACCGGCTCGCCCCACTTCGACAGAGTCATCGTGACGCTGTTGCCGGGGCTGGGCTCCAACCGGGCCTGCATCAGCTCGTGGTCACCGTCCTCGCCTACCCAGGCGGTACCTGGCACCGGGCCCGCCGCCTCGATCTGTGGGGCGATCTTGTTGACCGCGTCTGCAGAGACATTACCGCTGATACGCACTGTGTCAGCGCCCTCCACCTTCTCGCGGCCGTTGGCGGTAGCGTCTGAGAAGCTCGCCAGCACGTTTGCCAGTCCGACGTCGGGACTCAGGATCGCCGCGACGTCGTAGATCTCCCAAGCGGGTCCGAAATTCGACAGCCTGCCTCCTGGGGTGATCGCCGCATAGAGGTCGCCATCGGACACGACAAACTCGACATCTTGGAGCCGCTGGCCCAAAAACACGATGTCGGCTGTGCCTTTGGCGGCGACCGCTGGGGTCTGCGTGAGATCGCCGACAATGGACTCGACCGGCAGTTCCGCAATCTTTCCCTGCACCGCGAGCTTAAGGTGTGCGCTGGTCTGGTCCTTGGTAGTTTCGCTCGACTCTTTCAACAGGGCGACGGCGTCGGGAAGTGGTTTGGCGGAATCCTTCGACGACGAGTCCGAGCATGATGCAACAAGGGCGACGACGGCGACAAGGGCGGCGAAGATCGCCAGGAGGCGGGATTGCATGCCTGCATCGTAGTGGGTGGACGTGCTGTCCGGGCCCGGGGTGGAAGCCCACGCCCTACCGCGGGTAGTTGCTCCAGGCTGACCTCTAAACTGACACTGTGTTCACCGGAATCGTCGAAGAGCTGGGTGAAGTCGTCGGCCGGGAGAACTTCGGAGACTCCGTCCGACTTGTAATCCGCGGGCCGATCGTCACCTCCGACGCCGGGCATGGGAACTCCATCGCGGTCAACGGTGTATGCCTGACCGTGGTCGACGTGCTCGCCGACGGTACGTTCTCGGCCGACGTCATGGACGAGACGCTGAGCCGTTCGAGCCTGCGTGATATCGACGTCGGGACCCGGGTGAACCTAGAGCGGGCTGTGGCGCTGCAGAGCCGGCTCGGCGGGCACATCGTGCAGGGGCACGTCGACGGGACCGGCCACCTCATCTCCCGGGCGGCCTCAAAACACTGGACCGTGGTGCGTATCACACTAACTGCGGCGTTGTCCCGCTACGTCGTAGAGAAGGGTTCGATCACCGTCGACGGGGTATCCCTGACCGTGAGCGGACTAGGCCCCGACTGGTTCGAGGTTTCGTTGATCCCGACGACGTTGGGTCTGACCACGCTCGGTCGTGCCGAGGCAGGTGCGCCGGTGAACCTCGAGGTTGACGTCATCGCGAAGTATGTTGAGCGGCTGCTCACGTCAAATTATCTTCCTACCAGCGGTTCTCCTGGACAAATCGAAGATTTCACGTAAGCACAGCGCAGTATGTCAACATAACTAGGTGCCGGATCATCTCGCGGCCTTACTGTCCTCCTGGGAACTCGCACTGCGCGCCGAACGAAAATCCCCATCGACTATCGCGACCTACAGCGAAGGGGTGCGTGGCTTCCTCCGCTGGTGCACCGAGACCGGCGCGACGGCTGAACTCAGCAAGGAGAACGTGCAGGCCTTCATGGTCTCGCTACTCGATGCCGGCGCGCAGCTGGCCACGGCGCGGACGCGACACTTCGGCCGAGGATGTTTTCGGCTTGGTTGATGCGGTAGGTCACGGTGTTGGGATGCACGGTGAGGCGTTTGGCGGACCGTGTGGGGCTGCGGTTTTCCTGCAGGTACACCGCGAGTGTCATGGCTAATCGGTAGGTGTTTTCGTCGTCGTCGGCCAACGGTCCGAGCACGCGGGTGACAAAACAGCTTGATAGGTGAGGATCCATGCTGGCTAGGGCGGCGACGGCGACGTCGCGGAAACGGGTGAGTGTGTCGGCGCGTTAGCCGGTCAGCTCAGCGACTCGGCGGGTATGGGCGGCCTCCAGATGGGAGCCGCAGAACCCGGAGATGCCCCAGCCGGGTTCGCCGATGGCGATGCGGATTCCGGCGGGAATGTTGAGGCGCCGGGCGATTTGGGGCAGTTTCCATTTGTGGGCTCCGGATTGGCGCGGCCAGCTCAGCCAGGCTTCCAGGGCGCGTGATCCGGATAGGCGCGTCAGCGTGGTCTGGGCGGACACTGCTTTGGCCAGCTCGGCGCTG
>DAOUYK010000327.1 GCA_030666145.1 Mycolicibacterium sp.
CCGACGAACTCGAACCACTCCTCAATAAGTGGCAGTTCCTTGCGCCACTCGTCAGCGTTCACGACCAGCGCCTGGTCGACATCACTAGCATCGACGTCGAGCCCGCTCAGGTCCATGTCGGCGGCGGTCGGCACGATACCGATCGGGGTGCTCTTGCCCTCGGCCCGGTGCTCGATGCGATCGATAGCCCACTTCAGGACGCGGCTGTTCTCGTCGAAGCCCGGCCATAGAAAGCGGCCGTCGTCCCCGCGACGGAACCAGTTGACGAAGAACACGGCCGGCATCTTGGATTCGTCCGAGTTCTTGCCAACGTCGATCCAGTGCTGCATGTAGTCGCCGACGTTGTACCCAATGAACGGCAGCATTGCCATCGGGTCGCGGCGCACGGTACCCACCTTGCCCTCGGCAGCGGCGGTCTGCTCAGAGCCCAATGTCGCGCCGATAAAGACGCCGTGCTGCCAGTCACGGGCCTGCGTGATCAAGGGGACCGTCGTCTTGCGTCGTCCGCCGAACAGGATCGCCGAGATCGGCACACCTTGGGGGTTGTCCCACTCAGGGGCCAGCGTCGGGCACTGCGAGATGGGAGTGCAGTAGCGCGAATTCGGGTGCGCCGCCTTAGTTTCCGTATCCCGCAAGATCCAATCGTTGCCCTTCCAGTCGAGCAAGTGGTCAGGCTCGCCTTCCAACCCCTCCCACCACACGTCAGAGTCGTCAGTCTCGGCAACGTTGGTGAAGACGGTATTGCCGGCAGCGATGGTCTTCATCGCGTTGGGGTTGGAGTCCCAGTTAGTGCCGGGCGCGACACCGAAGAAGCCGAACTCGGGGTTGGTGGCATAGAGCCTGCCGTCCTCGCCAAAGCGCATCCAGGCGATGTCGTCGCCGACCGTCTCGGCGCGCCAACCGTCAATGGTGGGCTGCAACATCGCGAGGTTCGTCTTGCCGCAGGCCGAGGGGAATGCGGCGGCGACGTAGTAGGCCTTGTTCTCCGGCGAGATCAGCTTGAGGATCAGCATGTGCTCGGCGAGCCAGCCCTCGTCGTGGGCCATCGCTGAGGCGATGCGCAGCGAATAGCACTTCTTGCCAAGCAGTGCGTTGCCGCCATAGCCGGAGCCGTAGCTCCAGATCTCACGAGTCTCCGGGAAGTGGGTGATGTACTTGGTCTCGTTGCACGGCCACGGCACGTCCTGCTGCCCCGGCTCCAGGGGAGCGCCGATCGAGTGCAGCGCCTTGACGAAGAAGCCGTCGCCGCCCATCTTGTCCAGCGCAGCCTGCCCCATCCGGGTCATGGTTCGCATTGAGACGACGACGTACTCCGAGTCGGTGATCTCCACGCCCAACTTTGGATCTTCGGCGTCGAGTGGACCCATGCAGAACGGGACCACCCACATGGTTCTGCCGCGCATGCTGCCGCGGTACAGGCCGGTCATGATGCCGCGCATCTTGGCCGGGTCCATCCAATTGTTGGTCGGACCGGAGTCGATTTCACGCTCGGAACAGATGAATGTGCGCGACTCGACGCGCGCGACGTCGGACGGGTCAGACAATGCCAGGAACGAGTTCGGCTGTTTTTGGGGATTGAGCCGCTTGAACGTCCCCGCCTCGACCAGTCGCTCGCACAGCGCTGTGTACTCCTCTTCGGAGCCGTCGGCGAACGCGACGCGGTCGGGCTGCGTCACCTCGGCAACCTCACGCACCCAGGCCAGCAGGCCCTGGTGTTTGGTCGGTGCGGAATCCAGTCCCGGAATGGCCACTGCGGTCATGCTGTTTGTCTCCTGCATCTTCGTGCGAGCTGCCTGCCAGGACGCAGGCGTCCGAATCGAAACCAAAAGCCTCAAAGCAGCCGCGGCCGCCTCCTTGCCATTGAGGTTAACGCGGGCGCAATTGCCGCCCTAAGTCAGGAGTACGTCCGATGGGTAACGGCTGCGAATCCGATTGACGTAACCGCGCACGCTACTGATCGGTAACAAGAGAGTCGGCCGGATTCTGCTCGGCGAGCTCGTCACGAACGGTCCGCAGTGCCCGCAGCAGCGATGGCATCTCGCTTTCTCGGCTAGCTTCGGCGCGCGCCAATCGCGCACGCATATTCGCGGAGCTCGGTGTCAATCTCAGCGCAGCGCCGCCCAGTTGCTCGCCGCTGCGCGTCCACTCGGGCGAGGTATGCCGACGACAGCGCGGTTTCGGCGGCCAGCACACGGCTCGCTATCCGCTCCCCGACCCGGTCACGGACCGTGCTGATCACCTCGTTGACCCAGCGTTCCAGCACTGCTCGATACTGCAGCAGACCGCGGCTCCTGACCACCCACACCGTGATGGCCAACCCGACAACCCCACCCGCTACCAGTCCCACGACGGTGGCCTCCGGCGCCAAACCGGCGAACAACCTACTCACCAGCAGGGCGACCCCGAGCCCGAAACCAGTCCCAAGAACCGCCATCAGCTGAGTGTCGAGGCGCCCTGACCGGGCCCGCGGATGAGTGAACCGGACCATCCCGTCCGGCGGTGGCGTCGCCGGTTCCGCCACGCTCAGATCGGCTGCCACCGCCTGGACATGCACAGTCATTTGATCGTCGACGTCAGCAAGAATGTCGCGACACCGCCGCCGCACGCATTCCTCCACCTCGGTGAACGGCCGCAACCTGGTGCTGCCGGCGACCATGTCCAAGAGCTCTGCTCGCGCCGTCGCACATCGGCTGCGGGCCGAGAACATCAGCCTCACGCGGGCCTGCAGGAGCCGGCTGCGCAGTGCGATGCTGGCCTCCGCGCCGAGCAGCAGCCGTTGCCCCAACAACT
>DAOUYK010000304.1 GCA_030666145.1 Mycolicibacterium sp.
GGAGGGACTGGTGCTGATGACGTCGATCGCGTTCGCAGTCGGCGTGATCCGGTTGGGGCGCAGGCAGTGTCTGGTCAACGAACTCCCGGCGATCGAGGGGTTGGCCCGCGTCGATGTGGTGTGTGCCGACAAGACGGGAACCCTGACCGAGAACGGAATGCGGCTCAGCGATCTGTTGGGGCTGGAAACCAGCGAGTTGGGCATCAGCGCCTTGGCCGCCATTCTGGCCCAGCTGGCCGCCGACGATCCACGGCCCAATGCCAGCATGGCGGCTATCGCCGAGGCCTATGAATCCCCGCCGGGCTGGATCGCGACAGCCACGGCTCCGTTCAAATCCGCAACCAAGTGGAGCGGCGCATCTTATAAAGGGCAAGGCAATTGGGTGATCGGTGCACCTGACGTGCTGCTCGATGCCGGGTCTGCGGTCGCCGAACAAGCTGAGCAGATCGGCGCGAGGGGTCTGCGTGTGCTGCTGCTCGGTTCCAGTGGATTGCCTGTCGATGATCCCGCCGCGCCCGGAGCAGTCACCTCTGCTGCGCTGGTGGTTCTCGAACAACGCATCCGCTCCGATGCCCGAGATACTCTGGATTACTTTCACTCACAAGAGGTCGCAGTCAAGATAATCTCGGGTGACAACGCGGTGTCGGTAGGCGCGGTGGCCGGTTCGCTCGGGCTCAAGGGCGAGGCTATGGACGCCCGCGACCTACCAACTGGGTCCGACGAGCTCGCTGACAGGCTCGAAAACTTCACCACGTTCGGCCGGGTTCGGCCCGACCAGAAACGTGCAATGGTGCATGCGTTGCAGTCACGCGGGCATACGGTGGCCATGACCGGTGACGGGGTCAACGACGTCCTGGCACTCAAGGACGCCGATATCGGTGTCGCGATGGGGTCAGGTAGCCCAGCGTCGCGCGCGGTGGCGCAGATCGTGCTGTTGGACAACAAGTTCGCGACGCTGCCCTATGTGGTAGGCGAGGGTCGTCGCGTTATCGGAAACATCGAACGCGTTTCCAATCTGTTCCTCACCAAGACCGTCTACTCGGTGCTGCTGGCGATTCTCGTTGGGTTCGCCGGCCTGTCTGCCAGGTTGTTCGGGACCGATCCTCTGCTTTTTCCTTTCCAACCGATCCACATCACCATTGCGGCCTGGTTCACCATCGGCATCCCCGCTTTCATCCTCTCGTTGGCTCCGAACAAAGAGCGCGCCCGTCCTGGATTCGTGCGGCGGGTGATGACTTCGGCTCTGCCGTCGGGGCTCGTCGTTGGCGTCGTAACGTTCACGTCCTACCTGCTGGCTTATGAGGGTCGGGCGGCCACCGAGATCGAGCAGACCCAGGCGTCCACCGCGGCGCTGATCACACTGCTCGTGTCCGCAGTGTGGGTGCTGGCCGTGATAGCCCGGCCCTACGAATGGTGGCGTGTAGCGCTGGTCGCGGCGTCCGGTCTGGCCTATGTCGGGATTTTCAGCATCCCGCCGGCCCGGGAGCTTTTCATGCTGGATACGTCCAACGTGGCCACGGTGTCGAGGGCGCTGGGTGTCGGACTGCTCGGAGCTGTCGCCGTGGAGGTGATCTGGTGGGTTCAGGGAGGCGTCCTCGGTGAACGCCGGAGGTTGTGGCGCCAGCGCGAGCGGTAGGTGCGCTTTGCTCATCGGTCGCGTGATGTGCTCAGAGCAGGACTACTGATGTGCTCAGAGCAGGGCTACTGCGACACGGCCGAGGCCGCTTCGTCCAGGATCGCGCGCATGGCCGCCTCGGCTGCCGATGCTTCACCTGTCCTGATCGCACGCGCGACGTCATCGTGCAATTCGATGGCGGCGGGCTTGGGTGTGGCGGGCATCATGCCCTCATGGACGCGGCTGGTGAGCACTTCGGCGACGACGGTGTTCAAGGCCCGATACATTTCATTGCCAGTGGCATCGAGCAGAGTCTTGTGAAAGAGCTTGTCCGCCAACAAGTACGAGTCGAGGTCGCCAGTTCGTCCATGCATTACCATATCGGACACCGCAGCTGCCATTGTCCGGCATTGATGCGCGTCAGCACGCTGGGCTGCCAGTGCTGCCGCGGCCGGCTCAAACCCCCGTCGTAACTCCGACAGTGAAATCAGTTGCGCGGCACGATCGCCGGACTCGAGGCGCCAGCGAATCAGCTGGGGATCTAAGACGTTCCACTTGTCCGCGGATTGAATCGTAATGCCCACGCGGCGTCGCGACTCGACCATGCCCATCGATTCCAGGACGCGGATCGCCTCGCGGGCGACGCTGCGAGATGGGCCGTGCTCGGCGCTCAAACCGTCGAGGGTCAGCACTTGGCCGGGCGGGTACATTCCGGAAACGATTCCCGTGCCCAGTGCGGTCAGCAAACTGCCGTGCAGGGGGCCGACGTTTGGCCGATTCGGCATGTCTACATCTTGTCATAACATCCAAGCCAGAAAAAAAGGCATATCTTGTTAGAATGAGTGGTTAATAATATTCCTATTGCCGCCGATAACGCGACCAGTTGCTGTGCGGGTCGCCAGCGCCCCGAGTCAACTCGGATGAGCTGTCTCAGTGCGGCGAGTTCTGGACCTGGTATGCAGAAGGAACCCGGCAATGCGTCGCAGCCATCGAGCCTCAGGAAGAGTGGAGTCATGCGCGATTATCTGAAGTTTTACATCGACGGTCAGTGGGTCGATCCGGTGCAGCTGAATACCCTGGACGTCGACGATCCCACCACCGAGCAGGTCTCCGGCCGGATTGCCAGCGGCAGTGCCGCCGATCTCGACAAGGCGGTCGAGGCGGCGCGCAAAGCGTTCACGACGTGGTCGCAGTCCACCCGTGAGGAGCGCCTTGAGTTATTGTCCGCCATCCTCGCCGAATACCAGAAGCGGGCCCCCGAACTCGCCAAAGCGGTCACTGAGGAGATGGGCGCGCCCGCCTCGCTGGCGGCGGGCCCCCAGGTGAACATGGGTCGTGGCCACCTGGCCACGGCCATCGAGGTGTTGAAGAACTTTCAATTTGAGGAGCAGCACGCCAGCACGCTAGTGGTCAGGGAACCGATCGGCGTCTGTGGTCTGATCACCCCGTGGAACTGGCCGATCAACCAAATCGCCTGCAAGGTCTTCCCAGCGCTTGCCACCGGTTGCACCATGGTGCTCAAGCCCTCGGAGGTGGCACCGTATTCCGCACAGATATTCACCGAGATAATCGACGCCGCAGGCGTTCCCGCGGGGGTGTACAACCTGGTCTACGGTGACGGGCCGGGCGTCGGGGTGGCGCTGTCTAGCCATCCCGGCGTCGACATGGTGTCGTTCACGGGTTCCACCCGCGCCGGTGTCGACGTGGCCGAGCGCGCGGCGCACACGGTCAAGCGGGTCACCCAGGAACTCGGCGGCAAGAGTCCCAACATCGTTCTCGACGACGACGACTTCGCCAAGAGCGTGGCCGCCGGGGTGAAGGCGATGATGCCCAACAGCGGTCAAAGCTGCAACGCCCCGTCG
>DAOUYK010000293.1 GCA_030666145.1 Mycolicibacterium sp.
TTACCGACCGGCTCAGCGATCGTTGGCGCGATCGGTTTAAGCAGGTCGGTCACCACGCCGCCGACCGTGGACCCGGCGAGCTGCTGCACCGCGGGGTCATCAACGAGCCCGGTGACCAACCCGGGGACAGCCGTGCCCAGCGTTTTCACCAACGCTGAGTCGCCACCGGCACCGAGCAGCCCGGTCACCAGTTCCCGGGCTGTCTTTCCAACCGCGGTCTGGATCTCGGTATTAGCTTCTAACGCTGCCAGTACCACGGGCAGCTCCGAAGCCGCGTCCTTTCCGTCCAACAGCGCTTTTAGGAAATCGAGGAAGGCATTGGACAGCGCGTCATTGACCCCGGGTTGCCTCAGGAATGTGGAGATCGCCGTTCCGGTCTCCTTGGCTATGTCGCTTCCGGCTCCGTTGAGTACGACGACGACGGCGTTACTGACTATCGTGCTCACGCTCGCAGTGGCGGGGTTGTTTTTCCCTAGCACGGCATCCGCTACCAACTCGCCCACGTATGTCCCGACAGCATCAGGGCTCGTCGGCGTCGCCCACGATGGGGTAGTCTCGCCGATCAGCACCTCCACCGCATCGGTGGCGGCGGCGCCGAATACCTGCTGGACCTTTGAGTTGCCCAAGAACGAACCCAACGCACGTTGTACGGGTGGACCAATCAGATCGATGAAGGCTTTCTTGAAGTCGAAGCCGTCGCCGATGAGTTTTTCGAGAAATTTCACCGGGTCCAGGTTGCTGACCGCGGCCTCAAAAATCGGCTCCATGGCATCTGCGACAGTCTCGTTGCCGAATGACTGCTCAACAAAATAGGCCGCCGCGTTGCCGGCGGCGGTTTGAAGATCTTTTGGCAGGCTAGCCAGTTCCTTGGTGCCCGCGACTGCCGACGAGATCGCCTGAAGGGTTTCGACATTGGTGGCCAGACCCTGAATCGAGGACGGCACGGTGTCAAAGTTGCCGAGCAGTGCCGCGCTGAGAATGGTGAAGCCTGCCGCCCCGAGTGCTGGGGCCAGGGGCTTCAACGAAGGATCGACAAGGCCCAACACGTCCCTGGCCACATCCGTGAGGCCATCGGTGATCGGTTTTTACCAAAGCTTTAAGAGGCCTTCGATCGCCAAACAAACTAGATCACAACCCCCCGCCGCGACGGCTGCGGCCACCGGGAGCGCGCTCCTTAGTGCGTCGCCGGCTTCGTCTTCGGGGTCGGCAGGTTCACCGGTTTCTCCTACAACGGTGCCACTACCGGTGCCATTGTTCTCACCACCGTTCTCACCGCCGAGATCACGGCGCACAGCAGCCGCCGTCCCCACCAACAACGCCAACGCCGGGATTGCCGAACCGCTGTCAGGAGACAAACCCAGTACCGAGGCCACCTCGGGTGCGGTGGCCTGCGGTGCCGCGGTCATCACCGGCACCGGTACACCCGCACCCGCGGCGTCCACCTGGCCGCCTACCGGTGCAGCTGACGAAGATGCCCGATCGTTTTGATCGACAACAGGTGCCGCCACCAGGGCCGGCACATCGTCATCGACCCCGAGGATGTCCACCTCCGGGTCCGGCGGCTCCACCTCAACTGGCGACGGCGAAGTTCCCGGGTCCGAGGTCCCGCCGGAGAATCCGGACGGCTCGGCGGAAGTGTCAACCGGAACCGAAGCTTCCTGCCCGCTGCCCTCCGGCGAGCTCGAGTCCTGGGCGGCGTCAGCGTCGGCATCCGACGCCGGATCCGCGACTACCTCTGTAGGTGCATCGGCATCGGCATCGGCATCGGCATCAGCCGCGGAGCCGGGACCGGTAGATGAAGCTGCATCCGAATCCCCGTCTGCGGTCCCACCAGTGACGTCGTCCTCATCGGTGAGGTCGTCTGGGATCTCGTCAGCGATGGCGTCAGCCATCTGATCAGTGATATCGCTGTCGGCCTCTGATGCTTGGCTGCCCGCACTTTCCTGTAGGGCACCGCCGACCGATTCGGCACTAGCCGAATCTGGCGACCTCGCATCTAACCCATCCGAGGAACCACCTGGATCCGAGGCCGATGATTCCGACCCCGGCGATTCCGACCCCGATTGCGAGCCTGAGGAATCCGAACCCGACGACGAACTAGATGAGTCTGTCGAACCCGCGGAACCTGTGGTATCTGCCAACGCCACGGCGGGCAGCGACACTATCGCCGCCCCCACACCCAGGATGACCGCCAACGCGCCAACCCGACCCACATAGTCGGCGTAACGTGAGCTCACAACCGGCCGCACTCGGACCCGACCAGCAGAACGCCGATCGCCCGAATTAGCCCCTGATGCAAGAGGTGTAACGATTTAGTAACTCTATCCCCAGAATTTCCTCAGCGCAGACGATCGACGTCAATATCTGAAAAAAAACCACCGCGCCGCCGACGCCAGCGACGCTCGTCATCGTCGGCGACATTTACGATGGGGACTGACAGTCCTACGAGACCAGTTTGTCTATTTTCCGTGAGCCTATCTACTACGCCGCGTAGTAAACCCGTACAGAGCCTCGGTCACGCAATACCGTCCGGTCTAAGTAGGCACCCGGGGGTGCACCCCCTGCCCCTGTGTGTGTGCTGATGCGAGGGTGTGTATACCCATACGCCCTGGTGTCAGCGCTGTTGCGCTGCAAGCAAGCGAGTGCGAGGCGAAGCGAGTGCGTCTGCTCTACTCTGCTGCACTACCTGCTAGGTACTGGGGTACTGCCCGTCTGCTCTGCTGCTGTGCGGCAGGCACACGCTGCCCGCCCTGCTGCCAGGCGGGGGAGCCCTCTCTCCCCGCGCTGTGTGGGGTGGCCTGTGTCCACCCGGGTGCTGCTGCCCTGTCTGGTGTACGTGGAGGGGGAGGCCCGGGGTCCCGGCTGTGTGCATGGTGGGGCCGGGTGCAGGGTCAGCACCTGCTGCTGGTAGTGCTGTGGTGGGCAGACCTATGGCCTCGGTGGCATGGGTGTGATGGACGCCACATTCTCTGTGTTGTACCTGGTCACGGCGCCCTCGTCGGGTAGTAATGCCTAGTTGCCGACCTGTCGGCGGCGAACCACTCCGCTACGGATACGTCGAGACTCGCCAACCAGCGCGCATTTATCCCGACCGCGAGCACCGCCAGCGTGGCAAACAGCCCGGTGGCGAGCGAAGCCAATGCGGCGGGGCCGCGAGTCACTGTTACCCGGCCTGCAGGATCGTCGGGGTTTCCTTCACGTCGGACGGCATCGACTCACGCGCCGTGGGGAGGACGTGATCGAGGGGGAAATTGAACGCGATTTGCAGCGGCGCGTGGGGGGAGGCGCTGCTATCTGAGTCTCCGGTTTCGATGGTCATTGCGATGTCGACGGCGCCGGGCTGAGTATCGTCGGGCCCTGCCATCGACATTTCGGTCAGCACGAATCTATGCTCTGCGGTGTTCTTGAGGAGCGGAATCGCGGACTCCAGCGCGTCGGGAACGGTTGCCTTCATGGTGTATAGACCACCGGAAACCGCTGTCTGTTCGACGATTTCGATGTGCGAGCTACCGGTGCGCTGCGCCTGTACCGCGCTTCGCGGCTGTGCACTGAATAGGCCATCGGCGCCGAACAGCCAGTCGTAGAGGTTCACGATTCCGGCGGCCACAACGATCACCACAGCCGCGGCAGCTCCGGCTGCCACCCTAAGGACGGTGCCGCCGAGGCTATCGTTGCCGGCCAAAGCCCCTATTCCGTAACCGATGGACACGCCGAGGGCCACTTGAAGGCTCGGACGATCGAGGATGGCTTGGATCACG
>DAOUYK010000022.1 GCA_030666145.1 Mycolicibacterium sp.
TGTACGTGCACCTGGAGATGACGCTGCCGATCTACCTGTGGAGCCTGCTGATGGCCCTGGCACTCAACAAGGTGTGGCGGCGGCACCGACTGGCGCAGCATGGGCTCGATTCGAATCTGGTCGACGTGATCAATCGTAAGAGGAAGGCGCACATCGAGGAGGACTACATCCGGCGATTCGGTCCGCGACCGAAATCAGCTGAGTGGCAGTCGAACAGCAACCCGTTTCACTGAAGGCCAACTTCTTGCGGCCCGTCGGCTGAGGTTGCTAGGTGCTGGCCCGGCGGGCGACTTGCAGCTTGATCTTCTCGGGCAGGGCTTCTGCCGCCGCCAGGGTGGGCATCAAGTCCGGCTCCAGCATGAGAGCTCGAAACACCGTGCCGATCGTCACCGAGTGGTCCGGACGTTCGAGTACCTCGATTCGATCACCCGCACGCAGCGTTCCCGGCGCAATGACCCGGAAATACGCGCCGGGGCGCGCCTCGGCGGTGAACGCCTTGATCCACCCGGGGACCCCGAGCCACGTCGAGAAAGTCTTGCAGGGACTCCTAGGACTCGCGGCTTCAAGTATGAGCCCATCGGAACCAATCGACCACCGCTCACCGACAAGACAATTGTTGACGTCCACACCAGATGTGGTGATGTTCTCGCCGAACATGCCATTGATGAGTTCGCGGTCGAGCTGAGATTGCCAGGCGTCCAGATCCTCGCGAGCGTAGGCGTACACCGCCTGGTCGTCGCCGCCGTGGTGTCGCGGATCGCAGATTGAGTCCCCGACGACCCCACTGCCCAGGCCGCCCTGCCTGGGGCCCGGCGCGCGGACCGCCAGCGGCTCGTCACTGGGGCGCTTGGCGATTCCGGTTCTCACCTCACCCAGAGCAATGGGCACCAGAGCAGCGTTCACCGTCAGTACCGAAGACATACAGAAGCTTAACCTTTCTGCGTGGGCTGACCGGGCCCGCAGTGTTTCAGATACTCAGCCTTCGGTAGCGCTGCAATCGGCGAACACCTTGAGCAGATGCCGCGCCTGGGACGGGGGTAAGCGCGGAGCTCAGCCGACCCGCGACAGCATCGACTTCCAGCCCCATCCCGATCGCGACCAGGCCGGTGGCAGAGACATGTGCAGGGGCGAGGGCGACGTGGATGGACCGGCCAACGACGTTGACAGCGTAGACACGTGTGGTGGCGCGATAGCGCACGGCCACGGTGCCTTTCATGCGGTACACCCCGGCCGGGAGCTGCTCGAGGAGGTCAATGACCGCGCCGGGATCCACGCAGCCCTCGCCGACTGCAGTCACCGAGTCCGCGTGGACATGATCGTGTTCGTGAGCATGTGGGGCACCGGGATCGGTGTCGAAGAACAACTCGCGCAACGTCAACTGGCCGGACTCCTCGCCGCCGGCGGACACGTCGTAGAGCAGATCGGGGTCGATTCGGCCCGCCGTTGCTCCCACAACCTGTGCGTGTGGGTTGCGTTCTCGCACCCTGCTCTCGATGCGCCGCAATGTCGCAGCCCGCTGGCCTTCCATGACCTGATCGAGCTTGTTGACCACTACCAAGGTGGCCGCACCGTAGCGTGCCGGCGGGGTGGGGTCCCGATCGAGGACGTCGAAATGAGTTGCCCCGTCGAGCACATCGACAATCCCGCCCGGGCGCACACCGTCAACCCCGCTGAAGCGGATGAGGCGGGAGACTGCGATCGGGTCAGCCAGGCCACTGGCCTCGATGATGATCGCGTCGAGCCGAAGCTTGGGATCAGCCAGGCGAGCCAGCGCGATGTCGAGTCCGCCTTCGTCGGGCAGGCAGCAGATACACCCTCCGGCAATGGAGGCAGGCTCGTCGACCTGTCCGGTCACCAGCGCGGCATCGATGTTCAGCTCGCCAAAATCGTTGACGACTACGCCGATCCGTGCCCCGGGGCTGCGGAGCACATGGTTAAGCAGTGTCGTCTTGCCCGCGCCGAGGTAGCCGGTCAATGCGATGACGGGAACGGCTGGCACACTCACTCCTTCCGTGAGCCGCAGGTTACCCGCAGCGGTGGTGGCATCCTGGGCTGATGGGACTGCTCTTCCGTCTGGCCGAGGTGCTGCTCGTGCTCCTACCGCTGGCGGGTGTGGGCTACGCCGCGTTCAAGGTGATCACGTCGGCGCGTGGCCGCCAAGCCAGTGAACTGCCGCCGGCAGCTGAGCTGCGCCCGGGCGGCGACGCTGCACCCTGGCGCGCAATCACCCGAACGATCAAAGAGCATGACCGGACCGACACCCGCTGGCTGGATTACGAGCTGGACATCGCCAAGCTGCTCGACTACCCAGTGATGACCGATATGCGCGATCCGGTCACCGAGCGGTTCCACCGCGCCAAACTGCGGGCGGACTTCCTACGGCCGGCCGACGCGGCAGACCTGGTCGACGACCGCGAAGCCACCCGCGAGTACCTGGACGCCGTCCAGGAGTACGTCACTGCCTTCGACGTCGCCGAAGCCGAAGCGATCAGACGACGGCGTTCCGGCTTCTCCGGCCACGAGCAGGAGCGGCTGGCCCGAGGACAACGCCTGCTGCGGGTTTCGGCCGACACCGCGGCGACCCCGCAGGAGCGTGAGCGGGCATACCGGTTGGCGCGCCGCGAACTCGACGGGCTGATCGTGCTGCCGGAACGGACCCGCGCCGCGCTTGAGCGGGGTATCTCCGGGGAGCTCGGAACCTAGTTCAGCGCAGCGTCGGCGACGTCTAGGGCGCGGTCCAGGATCGCCAATCCCTCGCCTGCCAGCTCTTCGGTGATGATGCAGGGAGGTACGACGTGGATGCGGTTGTAGTTGGCGAAGGGCAGCAACCCGTTCTTCTTGCACTCTGCAACCACCGTGTTCATGGCCGCACTCGAGCTCCCGTACGGCGCCAGCGGCTCGCGGGTCGCCTGATCGGTGACCAATTCGACCGCCCAAAACACGCCAGCACCGCGTACCTCGCCGACGCAGCGATGCCGCGCGGCCAGCTCCTGCAACGCCGACCCCAGCACCTCGCTGCCGATCCGAGCGGCATTCTCAACCATGCCTTCCTCGGCCATGGCGTTGATCGTGGCCACAGCTGCGGCGGTCGCCAGCGGATGGCCGGAGTAGGTCAGCCCACCGGGGTATGCACGGTGGGCGAAGGTCTCGGCAATCGAGGGATTGATCGCCACACCACCCAACGGGACATACCCGGAGTTCACACCTTTGGCGAAGGTCAGCAGATCCGGTGTCACCTCGAAATGGTCTATGGCGAACCACTTCCCGGTGCGGCCGAAGCCCGACATCACCTCATCGGCGATGTAGATGATCCCGTACTCGTCACACAGTGCCCGCACTCCGGCGAGGTAGCCGGGAGGCGGGACCATGATGCCGGCGGTACCCGGTATCGACTCGAGGATGATCGCCGCGATGGTCGACGGGCCTTCCATGCGGATAACGTCGTGTAGATGGGCCAGCGCCCGCTCGCTCTCCTCGTCAGCGGTGGTGGCATGGAACTTCGACCGGTACAGGAACGGGCCGAAGAAGTGAACGACCCCGGCGTTGCCGTGGTCGTTGGGCCAGCGTCGTGGATCACCGGTGAGGTTGATCGCGGTCTCGGTGCCGCCGTGGTAGGAGCGGTAGCGGGACATTACCTTGTGACGGCCGGTGTGTAGCCGAGCCATCCGCACTGCGTGCTCGACTGCCTCGGCGCCACCGTTGGTGAAAAAGACCTTGTTGAGCTCGCCCGGTGTGCGCTCGGCGATTAGCCGGGCGGCCTCGGAGCGCGCGTCGTTGGCGTGCTGCGGCGCCACCGTGCACAATTTAGCGGCCTGTTCGGCGATGGCACCAACCACTTTCGGATGCTGGTGGCCAATGTTGGTATTGACCATCATCGAGGAGAAGTCAAGTAACCGGTTTCCCTCGCCGTCCCAAACGTGGCAGCCCTCAGAGGCGACAATCGGCATGGGTGAGATGTCGGCCTGCGCGGACCACGAATGAAACACGTGGGCGCGGTCGAGTTCATAGGCGCGAGCGGCTTGCGCGCGAGCCGCCTCGACGCTCAGGCCGTTAGGCAACAGGGCGGTGTCATTCAGCACGGTCATGACCGTAACGACCTTCCGGTGTAAGGGGAAACCCCAACGAGTGTGCCGAACCCGAGATACCAGCCCGATACCAGAACAAGCCCGCCTGCAGTCAGCGCAGCGAGGCCTTCTCCAGTTCAGCCAGCGCATCGCCTGTGTACACCGCGAGGCGCTGCAGGTGGGGAAGGGCATCACGGCAACCGACGAAGCCAAAGTTCATCGATTGAGCGTAGCTCTGCAGCGTGATGTTCAACGCCATGCCGTGCATCGGAATCGACACCGGATAGGTCGCCTCCAGTCGGGAACCGTTCAGGAACAGCGGTTCCCGCGGACCCGGGACGTTGGACACGCACAAGTTGAAGGTGTACGGCCACGGTGGCTGTACACCGGTCAAGGCTCCCACGATCTGCCCGCTCGCCGGAGCCAGCAGTGCCGCGCTGTAGGCGACGATGGCCGCCGGCGACATCGTCGCAAGCTGCGCCTTCGACGCGTGGGTCGCCGCACTGATCGACTTCAATCGCTCGACCGGATCCTCGATATCGGTGCCCATCGGGGCCAGGATGGCTCCCACCGCGTTCCCGCCGCCCTCGTCGCCCTTGGGTCGCACGTTGACAGGAAGGAACGAGATCAGCGATTGCTCCGGCAGCTCGTCGCTATCGGTGAGGAACTTGCGAAGACCGCCGCCGATGATCGCCAGTGCCACATCGTTGATCGTGGCACCGTGCTGAGAGCCCAGTTGCTTCAGCCGGTCGAACTCGTACTGCTGGGTGGCGAAGCGACGGTTGCGGCTGATTCGTCTGTTGAGGATGCTGTGCGGTGCCGACACCGAACCTGCGATGTGGGCGTACTCACCGTCGCGTCTGATCTGGGTATTGACCAGTGCTGTGGTGAGATCGACCGCCGAGCTGACTCCACCGGCCACCGTTGAGCCAATGCCGCCGATCGCGCGCAGCGTGGCGGTGATGGGATTCAGCGAGCCCTCAGACTCGGTAGCCGGGGGCCGCGAGCGCGTTGGAGTGGGCATGTTGAAGAACATTCGCTTATCTCGCGAGTCCGGATCCGAGGACAGGCTGCGCGCCAACATCTTCATCGCGCTGTAGCCGTCGACGAGCGCATGGTGGATTTTCATGTACAGGGCGAAGCGTCCGCCCTCGAGCCCTTCGATGACGTGAATCTCCCACGGCGGACGTGTCAGGTCCAGGTGGTTGCTGTGCAGCCGGGATACCAGGATGCCCAGCTCCCGTTCGTCACCTGGACTGGCCAGGGCCGATCGCCGGACGTGATAGTCGAAGTCGAAATCCTCGTCGACCACCCAGTCGTGCACCGGGCTGAACTGCAACTGCGGGTGAGCCAGTTTGCGGTTCCACGGTGTCGTCACCTCCAGGCTGCGGGCGTCGTCGATCATGTCCCGCAGGTAGTCGCGCGGTAGATCCGTGGGCGGCGTGAACGGCAGAAGTCCTGCGACGTGCATCTTCGAACTGGATGTCTCGCCGTAGATGAACATCAGGTCCTGCAGCCCGAGCCTGACACTTTTGTCGCTCACTGAGTCTCCTGTGGCTATAGCTGCTGTTGGTTTCCGCCACGGTACGCCGGTCCACTTAGGTTCCACAGAAGGTTTGAAAGGAGACAGTGAATTCCTGCTCAGCCGGCTCCGCGTAGCGCTCGAAACCCGGGCGTTCGTCGAAGGGGTACCTGATGGCGTCGAGCAGCCGTTCAAGCGGTGCCGCGTCGCCCGTGGTGACCGCCGCCAGCGCTTCTTCCACCAGGTGGTTGCGCGGGATGTAGATGGGATTGACCAGGTCCATTGCATCCGGATCGGGTCCCAGCGCCCGCCACTTGGCGGTCCAGTCGTCGAGCCCCGCCGCGTCGGTGCACTTCCCGCCGGGCATCTCCTCTGGGATCGCACGCGCCACCCGGCTGAGACGGCGGTAGAACGACGTGTGATCGATCTGACTCTGCTGCATCTGGCTCAGCAGCTCCTCGACCAACGGTGTCACCGCCTCGGCAGGAGCGTCCGACAACCCGAGCTTGGCTCGCATACCCGCCGACCAACACTGCTCGTAGCGGTGAGCGAAGCCGGCCAACGACGACTCGGCGCGCTCGATGGCCTTTGCCGGGTCGTCGGGATTGTCGGTGTCGTCTTTGAGCAGTGGCAGCAGCGCTTCGGCGAAACGAGTGAGATTCCACAGTGCGATCCCAGGCTGGTTGCCGTAGGTGTAGCGGCCGCCGATGTCGATCGAGCTGAACACCGTCGCCGGGTCGAAACTCTCCATGAACGCGCATGGTCCGTAGTCGATGGTTTCGCCGGAGATGGTCATGTTGTCGGTGTTCATGACTCCGTGCACGAAGCCGGCCAGCATCCATCGGGCGACCAGCTCAGCCTGCTTAGCGCTTACGGCCTCAAGCAGAGCGACGTAGCGGTGATCGGACTCGGCTGCTGCCGGATGGTGCCGGTCGATCGCGTGGTCGGCCAACCGGCGCAGCAGGTCGGGGTTTCCGTTGGACTGAGAAATCTGGAAGGCGTACTGGAACGAGCCGACCCGTAGATGGCTGTCGGCCACCCGCGCGAGCACAGCCCCGGGCAGTACCGTCTCCCGGTACACCGGGCGTCCCGTCGCGACGACTGCGAGCGCGCGTGTGGTCGGGATTCCCAGCGTGTGCATGGCCTCGCTGATGACGTACTCACGCACCATCGGTCCGATCGCCGCCAACCCGTCTCCGCCGCGGGCGAATGGCGTACGTCCCGAACCCTTCAGATGCAGGTCCCGCACCCGGCCGTAGCTGTCGACGATCTCGCCGAGCAGCAATGCGCGGCCGTCGCCGAGGCGCGGGACGAACCCGCCGAACTGGTGACCGGCGTAAGCCTGCGCCGCGGGTGTCGCGCCGCGCGGGAGCAGCGTCCCGATCAGCAGGCCCAGCCCCTCGGCGGTGCGCAACCAGGTCGGGTCGAGCCCGAGCTCGGCGGCCAGCGCATCGTTGACGAGGACGGGCTTGGGGTCTGGTGCCGCCTCCGCCTGCCAGGGAACCGCCAACTCGGGAAGCTCCCGGACGAACCGGCTCTGCAGCGCGATGCTCACCTCATCCAGCCTACGGAGACGGCCGGATCGCTGCGATGGCGTCGACTCCGCTCTTGATCGAGATCCGGCGCGTGCTCTCCTCGAGCACCAACGTCCCTGTCGGCTCGGCATATCCGCCGGTCTCCGGCAGGATCAACGCGCGCTGACCGGGTGCGACATCGATGGTCTGCAGCGCCGACGTCGGCGGGCTGACCTCTTCGATGGTGTCCGGGGTTTCTCCGGCCAGCTGCCACACCAGCGGCGAGGACGTTTCCGGCCGGTCGCACCGCCAGGTTACGAGGCTTAGTTTCGGCGGACCGGTCACAGGCCACCACAGCTTCGGCACCCTGGAGCCGCGGTCGGCGTCTGGGCCCGCCACCTCGAAGGTCTGCTGTGTGCCGTCTGCGCCGGACAGTACGACCGCTGCAGTCCCGCAGCTGCTGTCCGTGCTGCGGTACAACGCATACGTGAGTTCAGCACCGTCGGGGCTGAGGCGTGCCACCGACACCGGCGAGTTCGCGTCGGCCTGGCCGAGCGGGGTCGGCGCTGCCGGGCCACGCACGGCGTACAGGGTGTCCGGGCCGCCGAACGGGGACGGTGGAGCCTCTACGCGCGCGATGACCGCCGTGCCGCCGCGGGCGGCGACCAACCGCGGCTCACGGAGGTGCCCGCCGGCTGCCGGTGGCAGGTCGACCGTCTGGTGCAGTACCGGTTGGGAGTCCGGGTCCGCCAGATCGAGCTGCATCAGCCGGTTCGGCTGCTCCAACCACATGATTGTGCCTGCACCGCCGGTTCCCAGCGTCGGACCCACCGGCACCTCACGAGTGGCCCCTTTTCCGCTTTCGACGTCGAGCGTGGCGATCTTGTTGTCGGTGGTGCGAGCGAAGACGAACTTGCCGTCCTCGGTGGTGATCAGGTCGTTCGAAGAACCGAAGGTGCCAGACACCGAGGCGACCACGTTCGTGCCGTCCACGAGCCCGATCTCGTCGATCGCGCGGTAGGCGAGCAGAGGTCCGGTGGGACTCGGCGGCTTTTGGGTGGGGTCGAATGGTGAGTCTGGGCGCGTCGTAGTGGCGGACGTGGATCCAGGCGCGTGCTCGGCGGCGGAGCAGGCCGCGGCGATGGACGTGATCAAGGCGAGCGCCATGAGCAGCGTGAGGGATGACGTCGTTCTGTGCGGAATCTTCATGGGTTCTCTATCACCATGAAAGCTCAACCCCGAGTGCGATGTCCGCACGGGGTTGTCCACACGGGCCCGAGGTTTGCTGGCCGGTATGGTGATGGTTCTTAGGCGGCGAGGTAATAAGTCGACATCGACGGGCCGCCGCGGACAAGTCGATGTCAGATGTGGAGCAACGTTGTGAGCCTGAACACCATCGCTCTGGAGCTCGTGCCCCCGAACACCGACCGTGGCCGGGAACACGCACTCGAGGAGGCCGAGAAGGTGCTGCGGTGTTCGGCCGAAGCAGGTTTGGCGGGGCGTATCCGCCACGTGATGATCCCGGGGATGATCCAGGAAGACGGCGATCGTCCTATCGAGATGAAGCCGAAGTTGGATGTCCTGGACTTCTGGTCGATGATCAAGCCCGAGCTCCCTGGAATCAACGGTCTGTGCACGCAGGTCACCGCGTTCACCGATGAGCCTGCGCTACGCACCCGGCTGACCGAACTGCGCGACAGCGGGTTCGACGGGATCGCGTTCGTCGGGGTACCCCGCACTCTCAGCGACGGCGAGGGCTCGGGCGTCGCACCGACGGACGCTTTGGCGATTTTCGACGACGTCGTCGACAACCGCGGCGTGATCCTGATCCCGACCAGGGACAGCGAACACGGTCGCTTCGACTTCAAGTGCAGCCGGGGCGCCACCTACGGCATGACCCAGCTGCTGTACTCCGACGCGATCGTCGCATTCCTCGGCGAGTTCGCCCGGACGACCGAGCACCGGCCCGAGATTCTGCTGTCGTTCGGTTTCGTGCCCAAGATCGAGAGCAAGGTCGGTCTGATCGATTGGCTGATCCAGGATCCGGGCAATGCCGCGGTAGCCGCCGAGCAGCAATTCGTCAAGACGCTCGCCGGGAGTGAACCTGCCGACCGGCGCAAGCTGATGGTGGACCTGTACAAACGGGTGATCGACGGCGTCGGGGGGCTTGGTTTCCCGCTGAGCGTCCACTTCGAGGCAACCTACGGCGTCAACACACCCGCCTTTCAGACGTTCGCCGAGATGCTGGACTACTGGTCGCCCGACCGGCAGTAGCGACAACTCACGCTCGCCTTCCGTGTGGCCGCGCGCAGCGGTGACCACACCCGGAGCGAGCTGACGGCCTGCCCCCTATCGTTTCGGGAGTGCCCGATCCATCCAACGCCGACGTCCGAGCCCTGCGAGCGCGGCTGGACGGATTGACGATCCGCGATGTCGCCCGCCTGGGTCGCGGATTGCAAAAGCTGCGATCGCCCAGCGCCGAGCAGCTGCACAGACTGACCCGGCAGTTCGGCACCGCTGAAGCGCTCATCGCGACGCGGAAGGCCGCCGTCCCAGCGATCACGTATCCGGACCTGCCTGTCAGCGATCGCCGGGATGACCTGGCCAGGGCCATCGCCGAGCATCAAGTGCTGGTGGTCGCGGGCGCGACGGGGTCCGGCAAGACCACCCAGCTGCCGAAGATCTGCCTTGAACTCGGACGTGGCATCCGGGGCACCATCGGCCATACGCAGCCGCGGAGGCTGGCCGCACGCACGGTTGCGCAGCGAATCGCCGACGAACTCGGCACTCCGCTCGGCGACGCCGTGGGCTACACCGTGCGCTTCACCGACCAAGCCAGCGATCGGACCCTGGTGAAGCTGATGACCGACGGCATCTTGCTCGCCGACATCCAGCGGGATCGTCGCCTGCTGCGCTACGACACAATCATCCTTGACGAAGCACACGAACGCAGCCTCAACATCGACTTCCTGCTCGGTTATCTCCGGGAGCTTCTTCCGCGCCGGCCAGATCTGAAGATCATCGTGACCTCGGCGACGATCGAACCCGAACGATTCGCCGAACACTTCGGTGGGGCGCCGATCGTGGAAGTATCTGGACGCACCTATCCGGTCGAAATCCGTTACCGTCCAATGGAAATCCCGATCGGAGGATCCCAGAACGAGGATCCCGACGATCCCGACCATGAGGTTGTCCGCACCGAGTTGCGAGATCCGACTGAGGCGATCGTCGACGCGATCACCGAGCTCGCCACCGAACCGCCCGGAGACGTGCTGGTGTTCCTGTCGGGTGAGCGTGAGATCCGCGACACCAAGGAGGCATTGCGGGGCGCTTTCGATCACAACACCGAGGTGCTTCCGCTGTATGCTCGGCTGTCGACCGCTGAGCAGCAGAAGGTTTTCCAGTCCAGCCGGGCCAGGCGACGCGTCGTGCTCGCCACCAATGTCGCCGAGACGTCGTTGACGGTGCCCGGCATCCGTTACGTCGTCGACCCCGGCGCCGCCCGGATCTCGCGCTACAGCCGCCGAACCAAGGTGCAGCGCTTGCCGATCGAACCGATCTCGCAAGCCTCGGCTCAGCAGCGAGCTGGTCGGTGCGGGCGCACCGCGCCCGGTGTCTGTATCCGGCTCTATTCCGAGGACGACTTCGACGCCCGCCCGCATTACACCGATCCCGAACTGCTGCGCACCAACCTCGCGGCGGTGATCCTGCAGATGGCAGCGCTCGATCTCGGTGAGGTCGAGGACTTCCCGTTCCTGGACCCGCCGGACGCACGGAGCATCCGCGACGGCGTGGGCCTGCTCCAGGAACTTGGCGCGTTCGATAGCAGCGGGGCACTTACCGACATCGGCAGCCGGTTGGCGAAGCTCCCGGTGGATCCACGGCTGGGCAGGATGCTGCTGCAGGCCGACGCCGAGGGATGCGTGCGCGAAATATTGGTGCTCGCGGCGGTCCTGTCGATACCGGACCCGCGTGAGCGACCCTCTGACCGAGAGGAGGCCGCTCGCCAGAAGCACGCCCGGTTCGCCGACGAACACTCCGATTTCATGTCCTACCTCAATCTGTGGCGATACCTGGGTGAGCAGCGAAAAGAGCTCTCCGGCAGCTCGTTTCGCCGGATGTGCCGTCAGGAGTTTCTGCACTACCTGCGCATCCGCGAGTGGCAAGACCTGGTAGGTCAGCTACGCAGCATCTGCTCCGATCTCGGCATCCGCGAGCAAGGCGCTACCGCAGACCCCGCGCGGGTGCATGCGGCGTTGGCTGCGGGGCTGCTATCGCACATTGGATTACGAGACGGTGACACCCGCAGCTACTCGGGAGCGCGCAACACGAAGTTCGTGTTGGCGCCGGGTTCAGTGCTGACTAAGCGCCCTCCGCGCTGGGTCGTGGTGGCCGATCTGGTCGAAACCGGCAGGCTCTACGGCCGCACAGCGGCGCGCATCCAGCCCGAGGCTGTCGAGCACGTCGCTGGACACCTCGTGAAAAGGACTTACAGCGAGCCGCATTGGGACCGCAAGGGCGGTGCGGTGATGGCATACGAAAAAGTGTCGCTCTACGGTCTTCCGATCGTGGCGCGCCGCCGCATCGGATACGGGCAGATCGACCCCGAAGCCGCGAGAGATTTGTTCATCCAGCACGCGCTGGTCGACGGAGAGTGGAATACCCGACACCACTTTTTCAGGGACAACGCGAAGTTGCGGGCAGAGCTCGCCGCGCTTGAGGAGCGTGCCCGTCGTCGCGATCTGCTGGTCGACGACGAACAGGTCTATGCCTTCTACGACGCCCGTATTCCCGACGACGTCGTCTCAGCGCGCCATTTCGACGGTTGGTGGCGCAAACAGCGTCACCGCACACCGG
The DNA here is from genome assembly GCA_030666145.1 of Mycolicibacterium sp. Lineage (GTDB taxonomy): Bacteria > Actinomycetota > Actinomycetes > Mycobacteriales > Mycobacteriaceae > Mycobacterium. The sequence continues at coordinate 11,958 of DAOUYK010000022.1, forward strand.
ATCTGCTCACTCTGGGTCGCGATGACCTGATGCGTAGCGAAGAGAATTCCGAGCACCCGGAGACCTGGATGTCGGGGGACTTGGCGCTGCCGCTGTCCTATCGATTCACACCCGGCACCGCCGATGACGGTGTCACCGTGCATGTGCCGGTCGACGTGCTCGCCCGACTTGGCGGCGACGACTTCGCCTGGCAGGTACCCGCGCTGAGGGAGGAACTGCTCACAGCGCTGATCCGATCTCTGCCGAAAGACCTGCGGCGCAACTTCGTTCCAGCGCCTGACACCGCCAGAGCGCTGCTTGAAGCGATTTCACCTGATAGCGGATCAGTGCTGGATGCGGTGCAGCGTGAACTGCGGCGGATGACCGGGATCCTGGTTCCCGTTGACGCGTTCGATCTAAACAAGCTGCCCGCGCATCTGCGCTTCAACTTTGCCGTCGAGAGCGGAGACGGCACTGTGGTGGCCCAGGGTAGGAGTTTGGGTGAACTGCGGGACCAACTCGCGGGGTCGGTACAGCAGGCGGTGGCTGCCACAGTGGCGGGTGAACTTGAGCGCTCAGATCTGCGTGACTGGCCCGATGATCTGGATGAACTGCCGCGCGCGCTCGAACGCAGCGGAACTTCGGGCCACATCGTTCGCGGCTATCCGGCGTTGGTGGACCACGGTATGGCTGTGGGCATCCGGGTGTTCGCGACAGAATCCGAGCAGGCGGCCGCCGCGGCACCCGGTAGTCGTAGGCTGCTGCGTCTGGCGGGACCTTCGATATCTAAACCCGTTGAGCGCGAACTTGATATGCGGGCCAAGCTGGTGCTGGGCAACAACCCCGACGGATCACTTGCAGCGCTGCTCGACGACTGTGCCGACGCGGCCGTCGCCGTGCTCGTTCCGGCACCGATCTGGACTAGGGCCGAGTTCGTGTCTGCACGAGAACACATCGCGCGCACGCTGGTTCCCAGCACCGTGGACGTGGTGCGGCGGGTCGAGAAAGTGCTTGCCGCCTTTCACGAAGTACAGCTTGCGCTGCCGGACACGCCGGCGCCCACGCAGAGCGGGGCGATCGCCGACGTCCGGGCCCAGCTCGCGCGCCTGATGCCGACCGGCTTCGTGGCTGCCGCCGGCGTGGGCCGACTCGGTGATCTCACCCGCTATCTGACCGCGATGAGTCGGCGCCTGGAACGGCTGCCGCAGGCCCTCAATGCCGACCGCCAGCGGATGGCACGGGTGGCCACGGTGCAGCAGGCCTACGACGAACTCATTTCAGCGTTATCGCCGGCCAGGGCAGCGGCCGCCGACGTCGGCGACATTGCGTGGATGATTGAGGAGCTGCGGGTGAGCCTGTGGGCGCAGCAACTCGGGACGGCTCATCCGGTCAGCGAGCAACGGATATTCCGCGCGCTGGATGCGGTCCATGACTAGTTGACAACCAGTGCCGGGACGATGTGCGACGGCTGTCATCGGCGTCGCTGCTCAGGGTGTGGTCGCTTTGCTCATGGGATCGATCATGATCTTGGCGTGCTTCTCGGGGTTGCCGAGCGCCTGGAACGCCGTCGTGACGCCGTGCAGGCCGACCGTTCCGGTTACCAACGCCGACGCCTCAAGCGTGCCGTCGGCGAGCATGAACAGCGTGTCCCGGAATTCCAAAGGCGTGTAGCCGAATACGAACCGGATGTCGATCTCTTTGCCCACGGCCATGGCCGGCCGCAGTTTGTCATCGCCCATGCATACCCCGACAACGATGATCCGCGACGCCAGCGGTGCCGCTCCGATGATCCCGTCGATCATTCCCGGCACGCCCACGCACTCGAAGATCACCGGCCGTTTGGGTGCGGTGGCACCGAGGCGGTCCATCGCCCGATAGACATGCGACCAGCCGGGCAGCCGCCGCAGCTTCTCCATCGACCCGACGCCGAGCTCATAGAGCGCGGGCAGGTCGCTAAGCCCCTGCCGCTTGGCGGGCACAGCCTCGTAAGGGGAGTCGATTGCGGGGTCGACGACGATGTGGGCACCACACCGGGCGGCCAAGGCCCGCCTCCCGGGAGAGAAGTCGCTGGCCACGATGGTGCCCACCCCGCGGGCTTTCAGATGGCAGATGACGGCCAGCCCCACCGGGCCGCACCCGAGCACGATCGCCACGTCCTTGCGGCTGATTTCGCTGCGCCGGATCGCGTGATTGGCCACTGCCATCGGCTCGGTCAGCGCGGCGGTTGCGGGATCCAGGCCGTTGGGGACCACGAACGTCATCGCTGATTCCACCAGTACCTGCTCGGCATATGCCCCGGGAGCCATAGGGGATAGACCAGTGAGGTGCACCCCGCCCTGCGACCTCACGAGCGGGAAGGACACCACCGTCCTTCCCGTTGCGAACTCCTTGCCCACGTTGCGTCCGTGCCGCGCGACCGCCCCGCAGAACTCATGGCCCATGACCACCGGAGTGTCGCTGCGCATGAAGTCTGTGTAGCCGCCCCCGGCCATCACTTCGGTGAGTTCGTCGGCATGGTCCTTGGCGTGCAGGTCCGATCCGCAGATGCCGCACCGCAGCACCTCGAGCACGAGTTGGCCCTTGGCGGGCCGCGGATCCGGCAGCTCAACTACTTCCAGGGCGCTACTTACACAACTGACCGCTTTCATTTCACCATCGTCGCACGGTAGAAACGGCCATATGCCGAAGCTGCAGACGTACGCAGGATTCGTCCTCGTCGTAGCCATTTCCTGGGCTACCGCGCCAGCCTCCAATGCCGGCCCGGCTGACAGCGCGGCCCCGGTGATCGAGCCCACCGTGCTGGAAGAGATCGCCCACGACCCCGAGGCGTTTACCCAGGGGCTCGAGAAGGCTGGGACGACGCTGTGGGAGGGCACCGGCCTCGCGGGCGCCTCATACCTGCGGGAACTCGACCCGGCCACCGGGGGGCTGCGCCGGGAGGCGCCCGTGCCCAACGGCTATTTTGCCGAAGGCATCACGGTGGTGGGGGACCGTGTCTGGCAGCTCACCTACCGCGACGGGGTAGCTGTCGAATGGGAAGCCGCGACCTTGTCCCCGGTGCGGGAAGCACCGCTGGACGGGGAGGGTTGGGGCCTGTGCTACGACGGCCAGCGCCTGATCCGCAGCGACGGCTCCAACCGGTTGCGGTTCCTGAACAGCGACGATCTCGCCGAGACCGGCGGCGTCGATGTGACCTGGGACGGTCGAGCGCTGAACGGGCTCAATGAGCTGGAGTGTGTTGGCAGCCAAGTCTGGGCCAACGTGTGGCCCAGCGACAACATCGTGCGCATCGATTCCACGACCGGGGCGGTCGATCTCGTCGTCGATGCCGCCGGGTTGCGAGCTCGCGGGATTCCGCTGTCTGCCGGTGTTCTCAACGGCATAGCCCACGTCCAAGGCGCCGAGTTCCTGCTCACCGGCAAGGATTGGCCAAAGATGTTTCGCGTCCAGCTCGGTCGGTAACGCTCACGTGATGCGCAGCACGGTCGTCCCCGCCGGGCTGGGGGGAGTGCGGGGAACAGCTATCCGATGCAGGGTATTTCGGCGTTTATCCGGTCGAGGAGGGCGGGGTAGCGACCGGCCTCGGGGTGCCTGCCGGGCTTTCCACTGCTGACCACCGCTGCTGACAGCGCCCGCGCCGGGTCGGCCCACACGGCGATGTGGGTGAGTCCGGTGTGACCGAACGCCGCCGGCGCGTCCCGGCCGAACGGGCCGAAACGCTTTGACCCGAGCATGTAGCCGGTTCCCCACCTCATGGGGACAAGCCCGGTTGCCAGGTCAGGTCGGAGGCGTCGGCACTCGGCTGTCGCGGCACGTAGGGTCTCCGGTGACATCACCCGCACGCCATCGAGTTCTCCTCCGCGGCAGAGGATCTCAGCAAACCTGGAGAGTTCGTTCGCGTTGGAGACGGTGTTGGACGACGGGATCACCCCGGTCAGAAACGCCGGGGTATTCGAGAATGGGATGATTTGGGTCATGGTACCGCCCACGGCGGTCTTGAATGCCTTCGCGATCGGGGCAGGGAGCGGCCTACCGGTGACATGGCTGGGCGCGATGAGTCGAACATCTTGTTCTGCAACGCCGTAATTGGTCCAGCGAAAGTGCAACGGCGCCAGGATCTCCGTGTGCAGAATATCTCGGATGTCGAGGCCCGTTGCAGCAGTGATGATTTCACGCATCAGCGGGCCCCAGGTCACACCGTGGTAGATGTGCACCAGCCCCGGTCGATATAGTGGTTTCATCGCACCTAGCACCTCGCGGGTGTAGTCGCTGTCGTCCATTCGTTTGAGGTTTGGTTTGGGCCCGGTGGCGAAGGGAACCCCCGCGCTGTGGGTGAGCACATGGCGGATTGTCGTGCGGTGCTTGCCGTGGCTGTTGTAACCGGGCAGGTAGTCGCATACCCGGTCATCGAGGGAGAAGTATCCGCGTTCGACAAGCATGTGCGCGACGGTCGTGGTGATCGCCTTGGCGGCGGAATAGACGCAGAATGGTGTCTCAGTGGAGACCGCGACCATCTCCGCATCGGGTGGATCGGCCGGCCCGTTTCCCCAGCCGTGGCCGATCGCCCGGTTGAGGCCGACCCGGCCGTCAACGCGCAAGCACAGCTGGATGGCGGGCTGCATCCCGCCGGCATACCAATGCCGGACCGCGTCCCAGATCCGCTGCACAGCCGCCGGGTCGATACCGCAATGGTCTTCGTGGCCGATCGAGGTGACCGCATCCATATCGGCCGGGACCTCGATCCTGCCGTCAGTCAGCGCGGGCCTCCGGCGAGGATGCCGCTGCCGATGAGGGCAGTCAGCTGGCCGAGAAGGTCGCCGGGTGCGGGCTGCGGCGGTGGAAGGGCCCCGGTGAGATTCCAGGTTTGGCAGTCGGTGGTGGAAAACGTGGTGTCGCTCGGCAGAATCTGGACGAACGTCGGCTTCTTTGTGAGCGCGTTATCAACCAGTTCGTCGCCGGACGTGCGCTTCCAGTAGCACGCACCATCTTCTACCGGGCCCGCGGACTGGTAGGCCCCAGGTGCGATGTCGATGCCCACCGCATACGAACCGTTGCCGTCCATAGTGGTCTCGAGTGCCTCTGCAGGTGCGGGCTCTGGTGGCGGCTCGAGTGCCTCTGCAGGTGCCGGCTCCGGTGGCGGCGGTGGGGCAGGCTGGGCTTGGACCAGTGGAGCGGTGGCCCACCACCCTGCCAATACCGCCGCGGCCACCGCGGCTCCTCTCGTCGGCCTCATAGGAAGTCAGTCTAAGCCGGGACTCAGTTATCCGGCGCTTCTCAGGTGTTCACCTCCGAGGCACCGGTGATTTCACGTGAGATCGCCGCCGAGCTGCGACACTGCCGCGAGCAGCCTCCCGCCGACCTGGCCTCTGGTCGGTACCCAACTCGTAGGGTTGGCCCACCCCGGGGTCGGGGCGCACATGCCCCGCCACGCGCGAAATCACCTGAGCACCGACCTGCTCTGGATCCCAGGGTGATCAACTTCGGAAGTTCTCGGCGATCGTCCGCTCAGGTTCGTGACGAGTGTCGGTGTGGTCACGTCGGGCTCGTGCATTGTTGGTCGAGGTCGAGCCAGACGTTGTCGAGCCAGGTCTTGAACGCTTCGCGTGTGTCGGGTATGTCAGCGCGGCGGACGCGATGGAGCGTGACGTGGATCGGTGCTCGGAATGGTATGTGGGCGGGCGCGCGGCGGATTTCGTTGATGACTTCCAGACCGGTGTGGTCGACGAACACGACGTCAGCGTCGGGGCATCCATCGAGGATGGCCCAGAGTCCCGCGTGCCGGGGTGGCATAAGCCGCCTAAGCGTCTTGAGCTGGTCCGCACGATCGGGGTCGCGTGCTGTGAGCCTTGTGAGCAGTGCGGCGCGGCGCGTGTCGTTCGCGATACCGCCCTCGGGGTAGATCACTGCTCCGTCGTGTGGACCCATGTTCTTCGCCATCGCGCGGAGGGCGTCGAGCTCGACGTTGGTGGCGTCTCCGTTGCGGGTGACGAAATGGTTCGGTACCCGGTTGCCGACTATGTCGAGGCAAGGATCGATGAGCAGTTCGCGCTTGAGGACATAGCGCGGTCGCATGTCGTGCTGGGCCAGCAGCCACACCGGCAATAGCACGTCGGCGATGCTGGCATGGCGTGCTGCGAGCACGACGGGACCTGGTGCGACCGCGTCAAGATTGTTCACTTCGAGCTGTACGTTTGCGAACATACGCATCGCGTCGATGAGGCGCAGGGCCCACCACCGTTGCAGGGCGTAATGCGCGTCGACATCGTCTGCGCGACCCGCAGCCCACAAAGCGGTCGACATTCCGACCCCGAGCGTCTCGAGCCCGGCCCACGCTGCGGCCATCGAAACGGTACGCAGCCGGGGGAGTTGACGAGGGTCATGCAAGAGGTCGAGCGCGGCGGTCACTGGTACCCATGCCCACGCGCCCGCGGCCAGTGTGCCCGCTGTGCACGTGACGGCGGGGACGGTCAATCCCCGACGCACGTTAGGCGAGCTGTCGATGAGTTTCCGTAACGACACCCCAAGCATCTGGTTCACCCCTGGGGCGGGAAGTCGGTTCCGGCTGCGGCTGTGACCCATTCCCAGAGGCGGGTTCGTTCGGCGGGGGTGTCCGCGATGCGGGTCGCCCTGCTCTTGTGTAGCGAACGCACGCGCCGGTCGAGCCAGAATTTACCCGTGGCGGCCAGCGGCTGGCCATCGTCGGCCGCGAGCCACACCAACGTGTCCGCGCCCTGCTCGGCGGTGCGCAGCAATGGGGCCATCACCCGACGAAATGTTGGGAGCGAACGTTCGACCCCGGGTGTCAGGGCCCACCCCGGATGCATCGCATGAACCACCAGCGAGGACCGATCGACTCGTTCGGCCATCATCTCGGTAAGGGTTACCTGCGTCCGCTTCGCGCGGGCGTAGGCGACACTGCCGCGGTAGCCGTCAGACCCGATCGTGAGTCGGTCCACCGAAAGCGGTTCGGTGTACATACCGCCCGACGATACCCACAGGATCCGGCCCGGCGCCGCCGCGATAAGTGGCTCGTACAACAGGGCGCTCAACAGGAAAGGGCCGACCACTTGACTGGCCACTGTCTGCTCGATCCCGGTCGCCGCATAGCTGTGGGTCGGGTCGAGTGCCCCTGCGTTGTGCACGAGCGCATCGATCCGATCGTGACGAGCCCGTAGGTTCGCCGCCGCGGTTCGCAGCCCATCGAGATCTGCGGTCTCCGCGATCGTCGCTGTCACCGACGCACCCTCGATTTCACCTCGAAGCAGATCCATGGTCGCCGCGGCCTTCCGCGGATTACGGGCAACGATCTCGACCGTCGCGCCGGCCGCGAGCCATTCACGCGTCGCAACAAGGCCCAAACCTGATGTTGCACCGGTGATCACGATCACGCGCCCGTCTAACCGGTAGGTATCGGTGCTCGTCCAGTGGTCGAGTCGTGAACGTAGGAGCGGACCGATTCGACTGAAGCTTGGCACAACAGCGGCTTCGAGCACGGTATCTGTAACATCGGCGGCCTTCATGATTCCTATCCTCCAAACATCTCGCCTCGGAGGCGTCCTCCGATCAGCGACTCAGTGAGACCTCAGCCCGCTGCGGCGGCCACCCGGCGCACCCGGGCTTCCAGGGCTATCGCCTGCAATGGTCGCCCCGCAATCCAGTACATCCGGCCCAGCAGTCCGCGCGGATAGAAGATGGCCCGCTGCTCGTAGAAGCTTCCGCTGCCCTTCGGAGTCACTCTCATCTCCAGCCAGCGTTCGCTTGGCCCCCGCCGGTCGGCGCGCAGCTTGAGTACCCGGCCAGGCTCGCGCTCCTCGACCCGCCAGTGGTGTGGGACGCTACTCTCGATGGCCTTCCATAGCAGCTCTGGGCTGGTCGAGGTGTGGCAGGAACGGTTGTCGGTGTATGCCACCTCGCCAGCCCACTCTGGGTCGCTTGGCAACTGCGCGGCAGTGCCGGTGTTCCAGCTGGTTTCGACCTCGCCTCGGTCGACGCGGGCCAGCGCCAGAGAGACCGAACGCCGGTATGGGGTCAGGCCGCCCTGGGGCGGCGGGATGATCGTGTCGATGTCGTGGTTATCCATCACCGCATCGCAGTGCAGCGACTCAACCAACGGACGCGCCAGCCCTGAGGGGATCGGCGTCACCAGGCCTACCCACAGTGCGGCGATACGCGGGGTGAGCACCGGCAGCACAAGGATTCGTCGGGGGCGCAGTCCCGCCACTTCGGCGTAGATCTGCATCATGTCGCCGTACTCGAGCACGTCGAGGCCACCGATGTCCCACGCCCGGGACTCTGGAACCGGGCAGGTCGCTGCAGCCACCAGATAGGGCAAGACGTCATCGATGGCGATCGGCTGGATTTTGTTGTGCACCCACTTTGGGGTGGTCATCACCGGCAGCCGGTCGGTGAGGTGGCGGATCATCTCGAACGACGCCGACCCGGACCCGACGACCACCCCGGCCTGCAGCACAATAGTCTCGATGCCAGAGGCAATAAGGATCTCACCCACGGTCGTGCGCGAAGCTAAATGCGTTGAGAGCCCGGCACCTTCGGGATGTAGGCCGCTGAGGTAGACGATGCGACGCACCCCGGCGCGGCGCGCTGCGGCCACCAAGTTTTCGGCGGCGCGGCGCTCCTGTACGGCGAAGTCCTTCTCAAAGCCCATGGAGTGCACCAGGTAGTAGACGACGTCGACGTCGTTGACGGCGGCTTCCAGCGAAGCCTCATGGCTGAGGTCACCGCGAGTCACCTCGATGCTCTTGCGCCACGGAACGTCGGCCAGCTTCTCCGGGGTGCGGGCGAGTGCCCGCACCGCGAACCCGTGATCGAGGAGTCTTGGAACCAGTCGCCCGCCGATGTAGCCGGTGGCCCCAGTCACCAGACACCGAAGCTGCTCAGCCGTCACCCGCCACCTCCGATCGCCACCCTACAGTCCATGTCACGTCAAAGGCCGGGAGTCCCTGTTTGGTACTGGGCCTGCACGTCCTTTACCAGCTCGGGTTGTTTCGCGGCTCGCAGCCAGAGGGTGAGCGCACCGCACTGTTGAACCAGGTCGGCCTGCTGTCTTCGATGTCCTCGGCCGCGAACACCGCTTGGGTGTTCGCCTGGCATTACGAGATGATCCCGCTGTCGGTTCTGCTCATCGCGGTGATCCTGGTATGCCTGATCCTGATCACTAACAGTCTGCGGGCTGTGAATCGCACTGTGGGGGAACGATGGCTTGTCGGAGTGCCGTTCAGTGTGCTCTTTACCCAGTGCCTACTACTATCTGCGTGACAGCACACGCGTGTGCTGTCACTGGTGCGTGCTGTGTGCACTGCACTGTGTGCAGTGCGTCTACTTCGGGTGGACGACGGTGGCGACCGTAGCGAACATCACCGTGCTGTTGGTCAGCCTGAACTGGGAAGGCTTCGGTTTGGCCGACTCGGTATGGACCGCGATCATCGTCGTCGTTGCGATGGTGATCGGGACGGTCACGACGCTGCGAAACCAGGATGTCGCCTACGGGCTGGTGCTCATCTGGGCCTACTTCGGCATTCTGATGCGGCAGACATCCGCCGAGGGCCTGGATGGGCGCTACCCCATCGTCGTCGCGTCGTTGCTGGTCTTCGGCGCCGCCGAGGCCGTGGTTTTCCTGCGATGTAGGTCTGCAGTAGCGCAGTGATCTGTCCGTTCCGCCGGTGTGATTCCCAGCCTGATCGAGGGGGCGAGCGCGGAGACCGGACGGGGATTCTGTGCGCAGGGCTGTCGCGACAGGGGCCATTCGAAACGACCCTCCGAACCGGTCCGCCGAAACATTTGGTTCGATAACCCATCCGCGATGCGAGCCGCTCCGAATGGGAGGTGTAAGTGTCCGGTAGGACAGTGACCGCACAGCGGCCGTCTCACAGGGGCAGCTGGGGTAAAAGGGAGTTTCAAGATATGACGGTCAACGGAAAAGCATTGGCAGGAGCCGGATTCGCGGTGGCCGCTGCAATCGGCTTGTCGCTGGGAACCGCGACAACGGCCAACGCCGAACTCGTCGGTCCGGGCTGCACCGCCTATACCGAGCAGGTCCCCGAGGGTCCGGGCTCGGTGCAGGGTATGTCGCAGGAACCTGTTGCGATCGCGGCGTCGAACAACCCGCTACTCACCACGCTTACCAAAGCACTTTCGGGACAACTCAATCCGCAGGTGAATCTGGTCGACACCCTCAACGGCGGTGAGCTCACGGTGTTCGCGCCAACCGACGAGGCGTTCGCCAAGATCGACC